>JAAXJC010000027.1 GCA_012270045.1 Luminiphilus sp. | reverse complement strand
TACGGTTAAGCCCGAATGCATCGTAGACGTCGCCCAACACCAGGGCTGGGCTGCAGTCTTCGCTGATTGCACCCGCCTTGTAAGCACAGGCTGCAAATAGGAGTGCATACAGGCGTCGCTGCCCCACAGGAATATTAATGCTTGCCGGGCCGGCGCAGGTCAACAGAACGGTTGCCAGGGACCGGTACCAATTTTTCCCCGAGGACTTGCGCTCGGCGTCGGTCAGCTCGAATACCGCGTCGGAATTCAAAAAACGCCGCGCTTGTTCAAGGCCATTGGCGCTGGCCCCGTAGTGGACCTCGCACGACCTCAGGATGTGAGATGCTGCCCAGTTGTAGCGTGATCGGTCATACATCGTTGTGCTCCTCATTTTCCACCTACCCTGAATCAAGGTGGGCGTCCTGCCCGTCAGTCCATCCCTGATGCAGGTATCATGGATTTCCAGAGGCTGGGGCGCTGTGCCGTGGGCGCCATGGGCTTTGCCCAGGCTGCCTGTTTTCATGGGGCCGGGATGCGTCACTGAAGAGCCTGGATGGCTAACTGAGGCAGGGTGTAGATCTGAAAACAGCTGGTAGCCTATCAGCCAACCTTCCCAGAGCGGCTGTTGTCGCTGACCCAGAGGTTGCCGCAGCGAGTACACCGCCAGATGGCCGGGGTTGGCCTAGATTCGATCCAGTGGCAGTTCGGTAGACGACTTAATACATTCCATTGAAAAGCTGGCGCTAACATCTGATAAATCGACGACTTTTATCAACTTTTTGTAGATGCGATCGTAATCGGTCATGTCAGTAGCCACTATTTTCAACAGGTAGTCGATATCCCCCGCCATGCGGTGGATCTCGGTGACCTCGGGAATTTGGGCAACGCCGTCAGAGAAGGCGTTCAGCCAGGACTCGTCATGCTGGGCGGTCTTGATGGTCACGTAGGCGGTCATTCGAAGGTTCAGAGCCTGCTGATTGAGCAGCGCGACTCTCTTATCGATATAGCCAGCGGCTTCCAGCTTTTTGATCCGTCGCCAGCAGGGTGTTTGCGAGACCCCGGCACGCTCCGCGACCTCAGCGATGGAGCCAGAACAGTCTCGCTGCAATGCTTTCAGTATCTTCCGATCAATATTGTCCATAAAAATCCATATTAAGATATAAAGTTAGAATAATATTCTATTTATAGGCGCTATATGCGCGAAAATCGAAAAAAATTAGCCCCTGAAAGTCAATAACATAGCGGTTAGAGGTGAACCGTTATGAAACAGCTATTCACGGCCCACCCCCGGGGGGTAGGGGAGTCTTATTGGCAGCATATGGCGAGTGCTTTTTCCTTTGGCCTGCGTATGTGTATAGCTGGCCTAGCCTGCATGGTGCACGCCCTGCTGCCCTTTTTGTTCACAGCCACGGGACGGAATACCATTAAAAAGCTCCACGACCAGATGATCACCCATCGTGTGCGAGGGGAGACAGACGCTCCCGTCCAGCAGGACTCGCCAACCCATTTGAAGTCAGCTTGCCAGTAGCCCCGGTGGGGGATTGACGAGGGCGATATGCAGGGTCTGTTGTTCTTTTGACCCGCCCCGTTGGTAGGTCATCCTGCTGGCGACCGTCGATGGGGTTGATGCAATGCCTTCAGAGGTGGCTTTGATCCACAGCCCCCTGCACCGTGTTGTCTGCCGCGCTTATCGTGCGATTCAACGCAATTTTGCACACCCGCGGCTTTTTCCTGTTATTTCTTAATCACCAGGACAGGGAGAGACCGCAGCTACCGATGATCGACTACAACCCACGTCTGAACAGATACCACGTTCGCCTCAAGCTGAGTTTTGGCGATCTCGTGCTGGGTTATTTCAGTTCCTATGAGGAAGCTGTGCAGGCCCTGCGGATTGAGCAGATGCGACAGGAGGGATAGCGGGGCATTGCAAACGCGTGGTGTGCCCTCGCGGGTGCACCCCGTTGCGGCTGCCTCTCGGCAGCATCAGTCAAATAACACCTCCGGGCTACCGTACTCGTAATAACCCAGTGGTCCCGCCATCAACCCGTCGTCGTAGTGGGAGTAGAGGTCGTAGCCGAGCAACTGCCTGGCTCGTGCCGGCCAGGATTTGGCCTGTTCGACTGTTGTGTGCAGAAAATGATTCTCCTGGGTGCGCAGCCATCCCAGTACGAATGAGGTCACGATAGCGCGTCGGGCTTCGCCGCTGGTGTTGCTGCCCCCGCCATGGATGGTTTTTCCACCGACAAACACAATGCTACCGGCGGTCATGACGGCACGGGCGATTTCATCCGGGCGTGGTGTACGCTCGGGGTCGTCCCAAAGGTGGCTTCCGGGGACCACCTGAGTCGCCCCATTGCTTTCTGTAAACTCAGTGCCTGCGACCATGGTGTTGCATTGCAGCATGCGCCCGGGCATCCAGAAGTGCCCCGGCCAGATCATGTCGTCGACGTGCAGCTCCTGGGCAGTCTCGCCGCCATGGATTTCTATGATTTCACTGGAATTCAGCAGGTACTGGCCGCAGCTGGGGGCCAATAGTTGATCCATAACCCCCAACAATCGTTCATCCAGCATCAGATCAAGGTAGTTGCTGGCCTTGCTCACCAGGCCGTTCAGTCGCACCGTGTTGTAACCCAGGAACTCCATGGCCTCGGGCTCGCCGTAATCGTAGGGCGTGTAAGCGTCAATGGAGGTTCGGACCGAGTCGTTGAATTCTTTCAGCCATTGGGCTGTCACGAAATCGTCCACGATAACCGCCCCGTGCTCTGCCATCACCGACACGATGTCGGATGCCGTGGCGCTGGGGGGTAGGTGAACAATTTCTGCCATCTTTTGCTTCTCCCGAACCAAAAATCCGTCGGCTCAGTTACTGCAGCAGTGCCGCCACCAGAAATACCAGTGCCGGTAGGGTAACCAGCAGAATAGCTACGGCCATCAGACGCGGCCCCCATTTTGAATGCTTGCTGTCCTCCGGGTTCTCACTCACCGCTATTAACTCCGTACCGTAACTCAATAACTGTTGTTCTGGTGATGAGGGTGCGCAATACGGCGCTCTCTCACTCTGGCTCACCCTCACCCTGATCATCAGTTTTATACGCGATACAATCGGCGATGTCGCCGGTGAAGGACAAATCCCGGATGTACAGTTCGGCGAGGTGATG
>JAAXJC010000086.1 GCA_012270045.1 Luminiphilus sp. | reverse complement strand
TTCTGGAACACCACAGTTCAGCCATGCCAGAAGGCTGATTCAGGCCGGCATTTCCGCCGCTAGAACCCCGCCCTATGGCGGGGTTTTTTTTGCTTTTGAATCGGCCTCTGAGTCAAGACGGCCTAACCCTCGCCGTGCAGGGCCGACACCATCTCCAGGGCTTTTTCCCGCACCAGCTCCGGATCCTCGGCCAGCAGTGTTACGTGACCCAGTTTACGTCCCTTGCGAATACCCTTGCCGTAGGTCTGGATCAGACTGCGCACCGGGCCGTCGGGCAAATGGGCGGGCAGCGTGTCATCCAACAGGTTAACCATGGCCGCCGCGCCCTCAAAAATGGGGTCACGCACCGGCGCTCCCAGGACACAGCCCACATGCTGGGTGAACTGGTCGGCGCCCACCGCACCAATGGTCCAGTGCCCGGTATTGTGCACCCGCGGTGCGATCTCATTGACGATCAGGCGACCGCCGGTGATGAAAAACTCAATGGCGAGAACACCCACGTAATCCATGGCATTGACCAGGGAGCGTGCATGATCCGCGGCCTCTGCCGCCATGTCCGGGGCCACATGGGCGGGCACCAGGCTGCCGATGAGAATGCCGTTGCGCATGATGTTTTCAGTCATGGGATAGGTGACGGTGGCACCGTTAGTGTCCCGGGCCACAATGATGGCCAGTTCCCGTTCGATGTCGATCTCGGCCTCGGCGATCACCGGGTAACCGGCCTCGGGTATGACATCGGCATCCCCCGCCGTTGCCACCCGCCAAGGACCACCCCCGGCATAGCCGCGGAATGTTCGTGTGCAGCGCAGCCCCTGTCCGGGGGGTAAACCCTCGAAGCCGGCCCGCAATTCCGCCGTGCCCGCTGCCCGAAACCAGGGCGAGGTCGGAATCCCCAGTTGATCCAGCATGGCTTTTTGGGTGTCTCGCTCCCTGAGTACAACCAGGGCATCGTAGCCGGGCGCCAGACCCACCTCATCCCGGGCCCGCTGCAGGATATCATCATCGATGCTTTCCCGCTCCACGGTGATCGCGTCGGCGCTTTGCAAAAACACGTCCAACTGGTCCCGCTGATAGATGGGCCCCAAACCCGCCACCACCGGTGTCTCATCCAGGCACAGGAAAACGACCTGAACGCCCTGGCGATTGGCGGCCTCGGCCAGCATCTGACTGAGTTGACCGCAACCGATAATGCCCAGTCGCTGCTTCAATCGACAGGTTCCTCGGGTACAGCCGCGGTTTGTGCTTCCCGAAAGGCAGCCAGTGCATTGGCAATACGAGGATCTTCATTGGCGAGCATGGCGGCGGCGAACAGCGCAGCATTGGCCGCCCCCGGTGCACCTATGGCAAACGTGGCAACGGGCACACCCTTGGGCATTTGGGCGATGGACAGCAGGGCATCGGCACCATTGAGCACAGTCGCAGCGACCGGCACGCCGAGTACAGGCACCGGCGTCATGGCCGCACACATGCCAGGCAGGTGGGCAGCACCCCCGGCACCGGCGATTATGGCTTTGAGACCGCGCTCCCGGGCGCTGCCGGCGTAGGCGTAAAGACGATCGGGCGTGCGGTGGGCCGACACCACCTTGGCCTCGTAGCCAATGCCCAGTTGCTCAAGCAAACTGGCCGCGGCTTCCATCACGCCCCAATCTGAGCGCGATCCCATGATGATACCTACGGCGATGTCGGTCATTGCTGCCCTCGCTTGCGGGTCCGGCGGTGCCGAACGCCTGCGATGAAAAGCGGCGCAGTATATCCCAAGGCCGCTCCGGGTTCATCAGGGTTTATCGGGGGGCGCGCGGCCTGCCACAGCCGCCGATAACCCGGTCTGGGCGACAAATAAATCAACCAGGTGGCGCACCAGGGGCGTGGCATAGGACTCTCGCTTCACCAGCAGTGCGCTGGACCACCGCAACCCCAGATCAATGTCCAGCTCTCGCAGCTCCCCTGCGGCCAGTTCGGCCGCGAAAACCCCGCGGGGCCCGGGACAAATGATGTCATTTTCCCGGGTCAATCGTTTCAGTGTGTCGTAGCTGTCAGCGTAGACCCTGACAGACGCCATCAGATCCGCCGGGGGCTGGCCCACTGACGTGCCACGGGGATTCGGGGTGGCCCAGCCATACCGATGGAGCTGCTTTAGATCGGTCAGGGGAGCCTGCAAACAGGGGTGCCCGGGACGGGCAACTGCCACCACATCGTCGGCGAGCATGGGCAAGGCTAATACCCGCTCGCTGTCATGGCCCCCGGTCCCGTAGGGTCCCACCAGCACATCCAGGCTGGACTCGGTAAACAGTGACAATAGTTTGTCGGCATCACCCTCGGACACGATGGAGAGCGTGACCGACTCCGTGCTGCCCATAAACGCCCGCAACACCCCCGGCAGCAATAGCTGTTCGACAATAGGTCCCACGCCAACACGCACTTCACCGGCCTGCAAGTTGCCCATCAACGCCACCTGGCGCTCTATCGCAGTCAGCTGGGCGCGCAGGGGAGCCGCCCGGTCGAGTATGTAATCGGTGACCGGCGTGGCAACCAACCCAGTGCTGTAGCGCTGGAACAAGGTCACCCCCAGTTGGGTTTCAAGTCGGGCAAGTCGCTTGCTCAGGGTTGGCTGGGAAACTGCCAGGCGATGGCAGGCGCCCGAGAGACTGCCTGCTTCAAGGACAGCCCGAAGTAGCTCAACATCCTTAATTTCCATAACCAAAAACCTCGGCTGGTCTGACAGCAGCGACCCACTGCTATTCTCTATTTTTACTATATATCCTAAATCTATTCATTTTCTTTTAGCCGCCAGAGTGGTTAGCCTGTGCTTCAAAAGAGAGGTTAACCATGGCAACGATAACCATCTGGGGTGCACATACGCCCCGCAGCCTGCGCCCCCTTTGGATGGCTGAGGAACTCGGCGTCGTCTACGAGCATCGCCCTATCGCCCCCCGCAGCGGGGAGACGAAAACGCCTGAATTCTCGCGCCTGAACCCACGGCAAAAAATTCCCCTGCTGGTAGACGGCGAGAGTGGCCTCGCCGTCTACCAGCATGGGAATTTTTTGCCGAGGGTTCAGGCGCGAGAATTCAGGCGTTTTTGTCTCCCCGCTGCGGGGCGCTATAGGGCGGTGCTCGTAGCCGACGCCGAGTTCCTCAGCCATCCAAAGGGGACGCAAGC
>JAAXJC010000078.1 GCA_012270045.1 Luminiphilus sp. | reverse complement strand
ACGACCAACTCTCGGGAGTGACACCCAGCGACGCCAGATGCTCGGCAGACAGGGGGTTATCACGCGTCCGGCCCCGAACCCCGATGCAAGCGGGCAAATCATTTGGGATGGCGCGACGGTACTGCACGAAACACTCCATTGGGGCTATGTTACGGCCCCCATCGCTCCCAACCGCCGATCGACATTCAACTCACACCCATTTTCCGCCTAGCCCTGTCACACATCACTGAGCTAGCTTGGGGCGAGCGGCTTGCAATTCCTCCAGAGGAATAAACTCAAAATCAAAGCCGAAGTGCCTGGGGCCCATCAGCTCGACCCCCCTGTCGGTTCGCCACTTTTCATGGGCCGGAACTCCTACCAGAACAACCTCCTGCCCGACCAGATAGCTCCCAAGAGTATTCCCTTCGGGAGTAGATTCCCCGGTTGCTGGGTCCAAGTTGTAAATGTAATCAGGTGACATGGCATCAAGTTCACCGTCCAACCAACCCACCAGATTCTCATTTTTAACGTATACGCGATAGGTGTGACCCTGAAAACGTTCAGTCCCGCGCAGTTCAACATCGACCCAATTAAAACCACGGTCACCCAAGACATCTGAGCGGGTAACCACACCTTGAAAAAGTCGATAACCACCAGATACCGCGAGTAGCGCAGCAATAGGATCCTGACCGTCCTCGCGGGCACGTCGTACAGCGCGCCCGTATTCCATGGCTTCTGTCAAATTGCCTTCGATCACCCCCTGCTGCAGTGCCCTCCCCGACATGGGCGTCATGGTAATGGTCGCCTCGCCGCCACTGGCCACGGCAATGGCGCGACCGATATCCTCGACGCGATATTCATCCACTGCGCTCTTGATAATGATCTCGTCACCCCACTGCGTGACGATGGCGGTCGGTATGGATGCCGTGCCATTAATCCACGGTATCGATTGCTGAACTTCTGGCACCGCGCGCCCAGTAATCCCAGCGTCAAGGATTGGGATATCTCGCTGAGCAGCAATCAGCAGCGCTGTTGCGGTGGCGTCTGCGGCTTCTGACCGAATGATCGCCCTGACGTCTGTGCCCATGAAATCTGCCAGCAAATCAAGCACGCGCAAATTCTGTTCCGCGATGTCTATGGAGTCCAGATTCTGTTTTGACACCCTTTCCAACACATAATCCCAGGCACCTCCACCTCCCAGGCCCTGGACAGCAGCTACCAACCAATGTTTTGGAATCGAGCTCATTGTTAGCAGTCGAAATTGTTTCCCAGACGCCAGGGCTTGGCGCACCGTGTCAATCAACGGTGCAGAATCACAACCCCGGGTTGATTGGATACAGGATCCAACCAGCATATCCACTAACTCCTGCTCGCTAAGCAATCGCCCCCTAGGCTCGGCCAGCGCGCCACCTGTAGCCGCGAAAGGATTCATGTACAGCAGGAAAACCGCCGTGACTATTACACCGACTCGGAACAACGTTTTACCTCCAATTTCATGCCAACTGATGCGTGTAACGCACAGTACGATTAGCTATCCAGTGCCGGAAAACTTTTACCTGCCGAGCATGCTGGTGCGATGGGGATTTCAAGCCTTTGGCACAACTCCAAGAGTAGAGACTAATGACCATCTTGGTAAGGCTTAAAGGTAAACTGCTGAGAAGTTTGATGCTGCGGGCGCTCCGGCACGGAAGCGATCCAAAGTAAATACCTGCAACCCACTGAGAGCCAGAGGACACTATGCAAATTGACGGAGCCTGCCATTGCGGCGGGATCACATGGACCGCGGTTGCCGATCCCGAGTTGGTTGCCGTCTGCTTTTGCACTGACTGCCAGACGTTTGGCTCCTCAGCCTTTCAATATGCCGCCCGGGTGACCCGTGAGAGCTTTAGCGTCACCAGGGGGAAACTAAAGTCCTACGTCAAAACGGCAGAGAGTGGTAACCCCCGTGAGATGAGTTTCTGCCCAGACTGCGCGACCCCCATCCACGGCGGCAACTCCGACGGCACCGGTTTGTTATCCCTGAGACTGGGTAGCTGCCGTCAAAAGGCTCAGTTGCCCCCGCAATTCCAGATTTGGTGCTGCTCGGCAGCCGATTGGGTTGCGGTCGACAGTCCCATCAAACTCGACAAGCAGGGCGACCTGCCCGTCCGGTAGCGATCAACGCTAACCACTCTCGCCGCTGGCGCGGGTTTTATCGTCATCACCACCCGGGCTTTTGCGCAAATCCCGCCGCACCGATATCAGTTGCCAGATCGGGAATCCCAGCGCCACGCCAAAGAACAACAGGGCCTGTAGCCCCTTTGCGAGATCGTAGTCCATAGCTGATATACGGGTCCTAAGGACATTAGATCCAATGGGTCTGCGTTCAGATCCAGCTTTCGACCCTCATCAGGGCTCACATTCACCAGTAGCTCAGTAACCGCCCAGCGTTTCGGTCGGCAGGCTGGCCACCACTTCGTCAGGTACAAAGAAGTCACGGTAGAGATCGCCGCCGGGCGCCACCGCATACTGATCGAAATCCGTTACGCCCTCCTCCCGCAGAACGACTTCATCGATGTAAAAGTTACCCGTGCATGACCCCGAGTCTCGGCAGAGGATCGCGTAGGCCGCATCCGCCATAATCGACACCAGACGACAGCCTTTGGCCATCTCATCGCTGCCCAGCACATTGCGTATAGCCGCGGTATCGATGGCTGTCAGTGGCCACAGGGAGTTCACGGCAATCCTGTCCGGTGCCAGTTCCTTACTCATACCCAAGGTGCAAAGACTCATGCCCATCTTGGCGATGGTGTAGGCGACGTGGGGCGCAAACCACTTGGCGTCCATATCCAGTGGGGGCGCCAGGTTCAGAATATGCGGGTTATCGCTGGCCTTCAGAAAAGGGATACAGGTTTTGGACACCAGGAAGGTGCCCCGGGTGTTGATAGCGTTCTGGGGAGCGTAGCGGTTCAGTTGGGTAGGCTGCGTTCCGGTCGGGCTGGGTGCGCGGGCGGTAGTCCCGCACACATCAATACCGCCGAAGGTGTCGACAGTTTGCTGTACAGCTGCCTGTACCTGCTCCTCAAACCGAATGTCGCAGAGCACCGGCAAGGCCTTCCCGCCTGCGTCCTCAATCTCCTGAGCGGCGGTGTAGATCGTGCCCGGCAATTTGGGATGAGGCTCGGCCGTTTTCGCTGCTATTGC
>JAAXJC010000075.1 GCA_012270045.1 Luminiphilus sp. | reverse complement strand
TGGTGGCCAGGGCCATGATGAAGTCCGCTCGGCATGCGCCGCCAAATTCGGGTGCAGGGCGCATCTCATCCTGTGTGATGTTGTGCACTTCAGAGACGGCATCCACCACCAGCCCCATGGTTCGCTCGCCCTTCTCCTCATCCACCACACGTACCACGATGACCACGGTGGTTTTCGTAAACTGCAGCGGCTCCATCTCGAAGAAAGCGCGCAGGTTGATGATGGGCACCACGGTGCCCCGGAGATTGATGACGCCGAGGATGTAGGAGGGCATGTTGGGGATGGGTGTCGCGCCCTCCCAGCCCTTAATTTCCTGCACCTTCAGGATATCGACCCCGTACTCCTCGCCACCCAGTTTGAAGCTCAGGAACTGTTGTGCGTCCTCTGCACTCTCAAGGGCTTGGTCTTCCAGACGTTCGTTCATGTTTCACTCCACACTTGTGGGACCGCTCAGTTGATTCGCGCCGTTTGACACGTTTCGTTGCGTTATTTTGTCGAAATAGCCCGTCACCAGGCCCGGCACATCGACAATCAGGGCGATAGTCCCGTCGCCCAGAATGGTGGCGCCGGAAATCCCTTCGATTTGTCGGAAATTGGTCTCCAGGCTCTTGATCACCACTTGCTGCTGGCCTAACAGGTCGTCTACCAGCAGGCCGGCCCGTCGGCCCTCTGCCTCAACCACCACCAGCAGCGCGTCCACCAGGGTCTCGCGCTCTCTCTCGAAGCCGAATACGCGGTCGAGACGGATGATGGGTATGTATTCATCACGAAGCCGGTACAGCTCCGATTCACGTGTTACCGCCTCCAGACTCTCCTCGGCAATCATCAGCGACTCGACGATGGACACCAGGGGCAACACGTATGTCTGGTCCCCCAAAGCTGCAAGCTGTCCGTCCAGGATCGCCAGGGTCAGTGGCAGGCGGATGGTAACTTCGCTGCCCTGGCCGGGATTAGAGGAGATCGTCACATTGCCGCCCAGGTCACGGATATTCCGGCGCACAACGTCCATACCGACGCCGCGACCGGATACGTCGCTGACGTTGTCAGCGGTGGAGAATCCCGGAGCGAATATCAGGTTGTAGATGCGCTCATCGGTGAGCTCGTCGTGTTCCTTGACGATCCCTCGTTCCAGGGCCTTGGCCAGAATCTTGTCCCGTTTCAGGCCGCCGCCGTCGTCGCCCACCTTGATGACAATGTCGCCGCCCTCATGGAATGCGGCCAGGGTCAGGGTGCCCCTTGCGGGTTTGCCCGCGGCCACCCGTTCCTCCGGGGATTCAATGCCGTGGTCCAGCGAGTTGCGAACCAGATGCACCAGGGGGTCGTTGATCTTTTCCAGCACCGTCTTGTCGACTTCGGTCTGCTCCCCAATCATTTGCAACTCGATGTCCTTGCCGAGCTTGGAACTCAGGTCCCGTACCAGCCTTGGGAAACGACTGAAGGACACGGTGATCGGGAGCATGCGAATCTTGAGCACATTCTGTTGCAGCTCGCGGGTGTTGCGCTCCAATTGGGCGATGCCGTCCCGCAGGTTGTCCGCCAGATCGCTGTCGACCGCCTCAAACTGTTCACTGACCTGGGTCAACATGGACTGGGTGATGACCAGTTCCCCCACCAGGTTGATCAGGTCGTCGACCTTGTCGATGCCAACCCGGATAGAGCCGCCATCCTTCTGACCCTTTGCGCCCCCGGGGGCGGCCTTGGCCGCCGGCTCTGGGGTTTTGCTCTTGGGGGCCGGCGCGGAGGTTGCTGTGTCGGCAGACGCCGCTGTTGGGTCTGTCGCGTCCTTTGCCACATCGTTGGCCGGTGCCGACTGCTCGGCAGCTGCCTGCTGCCCACTGCCTGCGGGCTTCACGCTCAGTTCGCATTCGTCTTCCACCCAGGCAAACAGCTCCTCAATGGCCTCCTGGGTGACGTCTGCGGTCAAAACCAGCTGCCAGCGAAGGTGGCAGCAGCGAGGATCAAGCTCTGCCAGGCCCGGAACGTTGGAGCTGTCGGCGCGGGCTTCGAGTTCTCCCAGTTTGCCCAGCTCGCGGAAGATGCGTACCGGTTCGTTGCCTCGCTTGAGCATTTCGGGCCCGGGAGCGAAGTCAATTTCCCATACGCCAGACTGCTCAGCGGTGTCGGCGGCGGGGGTCTCTGAAGTCGTCTTGGATGATGTTGAGGCACTGCCCTCTGCAGTCTGGGCAAGCAATTCCTCCAGGCCTGACTGGACCTCCTGTACCTTCTCCTCATCGTTGGCCACCCCTTCCTGGGCGGCATCGACCATGCCCCGCAGCACGTCAACGGACGCCAACAGCCGGTCCACGGCCTCCCGTTCTATAGCACGACGTCCGTCCCGCATCTCGTCGAGCAGGGTTTCCATGACGTGGGTAAAAGCGGAAATCTCCGGGAAGCCAAAGGTACCGGCCCCGCCCTTGATGGAGTGGGCAGCCCTGAAGATGGCGTTGATTTCTTCGATATCGGTGGATTGGTCGAGATTCAGCAAGCCGGATTCGAGGACATCAAGCCCCTCAAGGCATTCCTCAAAAAAGACATCCTGTACTTCTGACAAATCCATTTATCAGTCCAAAACCCGGTTGACGGTTGCAATCAGGCGCTCGGGGTCAAAGGGTTTAACAATCCAGCCGCTGGCGCCCGCGGCCTTGCCTTCCATTTTTTTCTCGGTACTGCTCTCTGTGGTCAGCACCAGAATGGGTTTGTAGCGATAGCTGGGCAGTTCGCGCAGCTTTTTCACCAGGGTGATGCCGTCCATTCTCGGCATGTTGACATCGGTAATCACCACGTCGGCGACGTATTGTCCGGCCACTTCAAGGGCTTCCACCCCGTCACAGGCGAGCCGGGTTTCAAATCCGGCCTCGGTCAGGGTTTGCTCAACCATGTGGCGCATGGATCTGGAGTCGTCCACGGCGAGTATTTTGACCATCCTTGTCTCCATGCCAGTCCAGGGGCTAACACTTCTGGTTGCCCAGGGCACAGCCCCGGGTTGGGTGCGTTCTAGCCTTGTCGAGGACTGCTATCTTGCTGATGTGTAAGTTGCGTAATGAAATCACCCTGAAAGCAAGTATTCAAGCCAAATATTCGTCATATCAGGCCAATTCTGGGCGCCAATTTGCGAAATAAGTCGCAAAACGCTAACTATTTAAATTAATCTTTAAATGTATGTTTTATTTCATTTTT
>JAAXJC010000203.1 GCA_012270045.1 Luminiphilus sp. | reverse complement strand
GAATGCGGTCATGCACCGCTGGTTGGCCGAGGTTATATCGGGGTGGCCCCCGGCGACGCCGGTAACCGAGTTGTTCGCGGGCTCGGGTAATCTCACCGAGGTATTGCTTCAGCAATTCGATACGGTAACTGCGATGGAGAGCCATGAGGGCGCTGCATCGGTTTTGGCGAGCCAGCACGGGGCGCGAGTGAACAGTCTCTGTGTCGACCTCTACTCCCCGATCGCAGTTGCTCGCTGTCTGGAGCACATCAACAACACCCAGGTCCTGGTCCTCGATCCTCCCCGGGAGGGACTCAAGCTTCGAGAGCCTTTTATAAGTGAGTTACCGGAGCTGCGTCAGGTGGTCTACCTTTCCTGTGACCTGGCGACCTGGGCACGGGATGCAGCGGACTTTATCGCCGCCGGCCTCGCCCTGACCCGTATCACCCCGCTGGATCTTTTTCCCCAGACGCCCCATCTAGAGGTGCTCAGCGTTTTCAGCCGTGACTAGATACAGACTGATGTTCCAGTAGAAATTCAGCCACCTCCGGTGCACTGCCACTGAACAGAATGCGCTGTTCACGCCCCTCAAGCTGATAGTTGTACATGGGGTCGTAGTACTCCTTCAGTAGGGCCCTGATCCAGTCCCGATGAACGCTGCTGTCGCCCTTGCGGTGGGCGTCTATGGCGTCAGCAAGTTGTGCGGTGAGTGAACTGTGACGGGCTCCCCCCAAGCGTTTGCGGATTCGATCCAGCGCCGCGCGCAGGTCTGTCGCAAACACCTCGAAGGCCTCAGGGGTAGATCCCAGGCGGGCCTCAAGGTCAGACAGATTGGCGAGGATGTAATTTTCAAAGGAGTGCTCGACCCGGCTGTCCAGGTCGGCTTCCACCACCACCAGGGGCGACTGTTCCAGGCGCGCTTTCAGCGGCGGGGGCAGGGCGCAGCGGCCGATCAGCCGACTCTCGTCCTCGGCAATCAGATCATTGACCGGCTCCTCATCAGCGGCAAAAAGTGCCAGATCCAGGGCAATCTCAAAGCTCACCTGGCTCGGTTGGCCACCATCCCGACGCCCGAATGATGAGCCCCGATGATTGGCAAGGCCCTCAAGGTCGATGCTGCCGGGCAGGCGCTGACCGCCTTGGCCTTCATTGATGAGGCGGGTTTTTGCGCAGCCGGTTTTACCCGCCACGACAACAAAACCACGCCGGGAATACACGGCCTCACCGGTATCAATGAGCCAGCGCCTGAGGGCCTTGAACCCACCCCGAACCCGTGGATAGTCAATACCTCGCTCTGCCAGCCACTCCTGCACCAGCGCAGACCGCATGCCGCCACGGAAGCAGAACAGGGCGCCGCTGGGGTGCTCCTGTGCGAAGGCGGCCCAGGCTTCGGTTCGCGCCGCGCGCAGGTCGCCGGTTACCAGTTGATGGCCGAGCTGCACCGCAGCATCCTGGCCCTGCTCCTTGTAACAGCGTCCTACAGCCTCCCGCTGGAGGTCGTCCATAAGCGGCAGATTGGTGGCGGTGGGCAGGCTGCCCCGGGCAAATTCAACCGGGGCCCGGGTATCAATCAGAGGAGTGTTGTTGCGAAACAGCGCCGGGAAGTCATCGAGTTGGTCCATGGCCAAATCAGCGCTTCACGCCAATGTGAATACCGCCTCCGGAGTGGGTCGGTACCAGGCGGCCTATCGCCCGGGCTGGCAATCCCGAGTCCTGCAGTAACTTCTCGACCCGGTCAGTAGCGTCGGGGGCGACCGCTATCAGCAGGCCGCCACTGGTTTGCGGGTCGCACAGGATCGCGCGTTCCGCGGCGGTGACTTCGGTGATTGCTGCTTCGCAGGCCCTGAAATTTCGCTCGGTGCCGCCGGGTAGGCAGCCCTGTTCGATGTAGCGGTCGATCCCGTCGATGCGTGGGATGGCCTTGGCGTCAAGCTCGGCACTGACACCGGATCCTTCACACATCTCCCGAAGGTGGCCCGCAAGACCGAAGCCTGTGATGTCGGTCATGGCATTAACGCCGGGCATTTGCGCCAGCTCCGCCCCGATTTTGTTGCTGCGACACATCAGTTCAGTGGCCACGCCGCTGTGGGCATCCGCCAGCCGGCCCTGTTTTTCCGCCGTCGTGAGGATGCCAATGCCCAGGGGTTTGGTCAGGTACAGCTGATCCCCCGGTCGGCCGGTACTGTTACGTTTCAGATGTTCGAGGGTGACTTCCCCGGTCACCGCCAGTCCAAAAATGGGTTCAGGGCAATCAATGCTGTGCCCCCCGGCAAGGGGAAAGCCGAGCTCAGTGCAGACATGACGGCCGCCGGCCACCACCGACGACGCCACTTCAGCGGCCAGTGTGTTGATGGGCCAGCCGAGGATGGCCACCGCCGCCAGGGGTCGTCCGCCCATGGCGTAGATATCGCTGATGGCGTTGGTGGCAGCGACCCGCCCAAAATCAAAGGGGTCATCCACGATGGGCATGAAAAAGTCAGTGGTGCTCAGTATCGCCCGGCCATCGCCCAGATCGATGGCCGCGGCGTCATCGTGACTGCTGTTGCCTACCAGCAGCTGCTCGAATGCCCCCGCATCAACGGCGTGACTGCCGAGAATGGTGGCCAGCACATCGGGCGCAATTTTACAGCCACAGCCCGCTCCGTGGCTGTATTGGGTCAGGCGGGGCATCTCAGTCATGGAATCTGCAGGGAACCTTTCTTTACAACGGCAACCAAAAGCCCATGCTACCCCAGTGAATTGAAAATTGTTGCCCGAGACTCCATGCTGGTACCTGCAGCTCGGGGTCAGTAGTGAGGTTTAGTTGAAGCGTTTTATTGGATGGGTGGTGCCGACCGTCTTGGCCCAGACACTGCTGTTCAACCCGATCGCCGTGGCCCAGCCGGATGCCGATGCCCAGAGCGTTGACCTGCGCATGGAGCAACGCGCCCAGTACCGGCAAGCCCTCGAGGAACTGCGCACCGGCATTGGGCCGCGCTATCGCACCCTGCGGGAGCAGCTGTCCGACTACCCCCTGGCCGTCTATCTCGATTACGAAGCGTTGATAGGCCAACTCCACGACCTGCAGCCCGGGAGTGCAAACAGGTTTCTTGCGGACGCGGCCGGCTCGCCACTGCAGGAGCGTTTCCGGCGCGCCTACCTGATGCACAAGGGGCGCGATCGTCACTGGCGGGAATTTTTGGGGGTGGCCGATCGGGCACCCAGGGACCCCGAGTTGCAGTGCTACTACTACCGGGCCCAGCGCACGGTCGGTGATAAGCAGCTCGCCTGGCAGGGCGCTTCCGAGCTCTGGAACGTCGGTGAATCACAGGATGACGCCTGCGACATACTGTTCGAGCGCTGGATGTCAGAGGGTCCCGGGCCCGACGACGCGCTGGTATGGTCCAGGGCGCTGAAGGCCTTCGAGGCCAGAAACCCGCACCTGATTCGCTATGTAAAACGGTTTGCCTCGCAAAAAATGTCCGGGTTACTGGACGAGTTGCTGTCTGTTTATCGGCGACCTGACTTATTGGTGAACGATGCCCACACCGCGGACGCCCGCCACGCTGAGCTCATAAATGCGGGTATCTCACGACTGGCCCGGTTCAACCCGGCGAAAGCACGGCAGGCCCTTGAAAACGCCAGGGCAACACAGCCTTTTACGGATGCCCAGTTGCAGGACATGGAATCGCTGATTGTCAGGCATAGCCTGTTTGCGCAGAGTTCGGCGCCTGAACCCTGGCTGATCGAGACCCTTGAGCGACTCAGGGATGATGACCTGACCGAGATTTACCTGCGCAACCAGGTGACCGAAGCCGACTGGCCCGCGATCCTGGGGGGGCTGCCCTGGTTGAGTGAAGGGCGTCGGTCAGATGACAAATGGCGGTACTGGCAAGCCAGGGCCCTGCTGGCTACCGGTTCTGAGGATCGTGCGCAGCCCTTGCTTGAGGCGCTGGCTACCCAGCGCAGTTACCATGGCTTCCTGGCGGCGCAACGATTGGGTCAGCCCTATCAGCTGTCCCCGGCCGTTTGGAACGACCGCCAGCCGGTCAGCGATCCGGCTCTGGGCCGGGTCGAGGAACTGCTGGCCCTGGACCAGGCCGAGGCGGCGCGACTGGAATGGCGTTCACTCATCGCTCGACTGGACAACGATGACCGGGTCGCCGCCGCCCAACGGGCCCTGGCTGAAGGCTGGATCTACTATGCCATCCACGCGGCCAACACCGCCCGGGCCTGGGATGAGGTCGACCTGCGCTTCCCCGAGGCCTACGGGTCTATTTTCGCTGCCCACGCCGAGGCCGAAGCGGTGGCGGTCACTGAACTGCTGGCCATTGCCCGGCGGGAGAGCGCCATGGACCCACTGGCCAGATCACCGGTGGGTGCTCTGGGATTGATGCAGGTCATGCCTGCCACCGGCAAAATAGTAGCTCGCCAGATGGGCCTGCCCTACCGCAGTTCGCGCCTGCTGACGGCGGATTACAACATTGCCCTGGGAGCGCACTATTACCGTTCCCTATTGGATCGGTTCGACCAGCATCGACCCAAGGCGCTGGCGGGGTACAATGCCGGCCCGCACCGGGTCAGGCGATGGGTTGACGATGAACTGCCCACCGACCGTTGGATAGAAAGCCTGCCGTTCCGGGAGACCCGGGACTATGTGCAGAACGTCCTGGCCTACGCGGTGATTTATGACCAGCGGGCGGGTCGCAGGCCCGAATTACTGCGACAGAACGAGTTGATGACCTACCCCTGAGCCTAGCGAGGATGGCAATGAAGAGCCTGCAATTACAGTCCTGTGTACACGACAACAGCACCATCGAATGCGCCCTGTTCGAGGTGGATATCCCGGAGCCCGGTCCCGATGAAGTGCTGATCAAAGTCGAGGCGGCGCCGATCAATCCCTCAGACCTGGGTTTGATGTTCGGCATTCTCGACACCGACACCGCCCAGGCCAGTGAGCGCAATGGCTATCCAGCGGTGGTATTGCCTGTCCCTGACGCCATGATGCGTGCCATGAAGAGCCGGATTGGACAATGGTTGCCGGGGGGGAATGAAGGCGCGGGTACCGTTGTCGCCGCCGGTTCCGGGGAAATGGCCCAGGCATTAATGGGTAAGCGAGTGGGCGCCTTCGGGGGTGAGTTGTTCGCCCAATACCGGTGCCTGCCAGCCGTTCAGTGTATGGCTCTGCCGGATGATGTATCCGCGGAAGAGGGCGCCTCCTGTGTGGTGAACCCCATGACCGCATTGGGCTTTGTCGAGACGTCGAAGATGGAGGGCCACAAGGCCATCGTCCATGCGGCCGCGGCGTCCAATCTGGGTCAGATGTTGCAGCGAATCTGCACTGAAGACGGCATCCCGCTGGTCAATATCGTGCGCAGTGAAGCTCAGGTGGCGTTGCTGAGGGGGCAGGGTGCCGAACATGTGATCAACTCCAAAGACGATGACTTTTCCCGGCAACTGCTCGCGGCCATTGAAGCCACGGGTGCCACGATAGCCTTCGATCCCATCGGCGGCGGCACCCTGAGCAACCAGATTCTCGGGGCCATGGAGACCGCGGCCCAGAAGCGCATGCCCCAGTGGAGCCGGTACGGTTCCGACGAGCACAAGCAGGTCTATGTCTACGGTATGCTGGATCCGGCGCCGATGTCCCTGACCCGTGGCTACGGTTTTGCCTGGAGCGTAGGCGGCTGGCTGCTGACCCCCTTCCTGCAGCGGGCCGGCCTGGAGCGCATGATCGCCATGCAGCAGCGGGTGCTGGCCGGGCTCAAGACCACCTTCGCCAGCCACTATTCCGATCGCGTCGAACTGGAAAAGGCGTTGGAACTGTCTGCGGTACAGAGCTATGGCCGCAAGGCCACGGGACAGAAAACCCTGGTCACCATGTCCTGATCGGCGATCAGGGGGGTCAGCCGCCGGCCAGTTTTACCCGGTGCCCCATCTCCTCCAGGACCTGCTTGCAGGTATCCCGCTGATCCCCCTGGATCTCAATGTTGCCATCCTTGATGGCACCGCCTACGCCACAGCGTTGTTTCAGGCGTTTGGCGGTGTCTTTCAGTACGTCAGGTGATACCGCCAGCCCCTCTATCACGGTAACGGCCTTGCCGCCGCGTCCCTTGGTCTCCCGCCGGATGCGGGCGATGCCATCTCCGGCCGCAGGGGCGGCTTTGCCACAGACACAGTCGACCAGTTTGCGCTGACATTGCCGGCACAGGCCGCCGCCATCAGTAGAGAACACCAGGCGGGAAGACGATCGGTTTTTCCGGCTCACGGGAGACCTCCAGTTGCCCCGGGGTTATAGTACGACCGCTGCCACGGAGAGCCAATCACCATGACCGACCCACAGCCCGAGCTCGAATCCCAGATCGCCTTCCTGGAGGACACGGTCGCCGAATTGGACCGGGCACTGGCCAGCCAGCAACAGCAGATTCTGGAACTCCAAAGCCAGCTTCGCTTCCTGCATGAAGAGATGAAAACCCACGGTGCCAGGCTGGACGCAGTGGATGCCCCCGCGGACCCGCCACCGCCCCACTACTGACAGGCAACGAGGTTAGCTATGAACTATCGTGTTGGGCTTCTGGTGCTGGCCGCTTTCCTGGCCGGTGTCTACGTGTTGTTCCAGATCGCCACTCGACCGCCCCAGGCTCCAGATCACCAGGTATTTTTTAACGGGCAGGTGCTGACCATGGACGGGGATAACACCGTTACCGAGGCCATCAGCATCCGTGGCGCAACGGTGGACAGGGTGGGCAGCTCAGAGGATATCCTGGCCCTGGTCTCCGACGATACCGAGGTGATTGATCTCAGGGGGCGCACGCTGCTGCCTGGATTTGTCGATGCCCACGGGCATTTCCCGGGCTCCGGACAGGTGGTGTTTTCCGCGGATCTCAACAGCCCGCCCATTGGCGATATTGAGACCATTCCCCAGTTACTGGATCGGCTGCGGGCCTTCGGTGAGAACCGCCCGGAGGGCTGGCTGGCCGGGTTTGGCTACGACGATACCCTGCTGGCGGAGGGTCGGCATCCCACCCGGGAGGATCTCGATAAGGTTTCCCCAACCCGGCCCATCGCCATATCCCATATCTCGGGCCACCTGTATGTGGTCAACTCCGCGGCCCTCGCCGAATTGGGTATCGATGAGTCAACCCCGGATCCCGAGGGTGGTGTCATCCAGCGTGACCCCCAGTCGCCCGATGGCCGTCGGCCCAATGGCGTGCTGGAAGAAACAGCCGCCCGGGGCGCCATGTCCCGCATGCTGGACATAGGGTTGATGGACGTGCTCAGGATGACCACATTTGCGGCACGCCAGTACCTGGAAGCGGGAGTTACCACGGCCTCGGCCGGGGGCATGCCCCTGTCACTGGCCAAGGCCCTGGGCCCCATGAGTCAATTCAATGTGTTTCCCCAGCGGGTTGCCCTGTTCCCCTTGATGGAAGAACTTGAATCGGACTTGCTGGAGGGCAACTGGCGTCCTGAACAGCTGGCCCGGGGACGACTCACCCTGCCCAGAGTGAAGATCATCGCTGACGGCAGCATACAGGGCTATACGGGCTACCTCAGTGAACCGTACTTTGAACCCTACCATGGCGACAGCAGCTATCGTGGCTATCCCTCGGTGCTGCGGGATGATCTGTTCCGGCAGGTGGCGGGCCTGCATCGGCAGAAAATCCAGTATGCCATCCATGTTAATGGCGATGCCGCAGTGCAGGATGCCCTTGACGCCATCGAAGCGGCTCAGGGGGCGGTACCCTGGGCCGAGGCCAGACCCCTGTTCATCCATGCCCAGATGAGTCGCCAGGACCAGGTTCAGCGTATGGCCGAGCTGGGGGTTACCCCGAGCTTTTTTAGCAGTCATACCTACTACTGGGGTGATCGCCACGCTGCTATTTTCATGGGCCCCGAGCGGGCCGCTAACATGAGCCCGGCCCGCTGGGCCCTGGACGCGGGGATTCGCTACAGTTCCCACGCGGACACCCCGGTGACGCCCATGCTGCCACTGCAGGTGGTTTGGAGTCAGGTGGAACGCAGGACCACCGGCGGGGCGATACTCGGCCCCTGGCAACGGGTATCCCGGATGGAGGCCCTGCGGGCGGTGACCATCGATGCGGCCTGGCAGGTCTTTCTGGACGGTTCGGTGGGTTCCCTTGAAGCTGGCAAGCTGGCCGACATGGTCATATTGTCGGGTGACCCATTGCTGGCGCCGGACCTGCGGCAACTTGTGGTGGAAAAAACATTTATCGGCGGTGCCCAGGTTTACAGTCATCGTTAGCCGTCGTGAGCTGTCAGTCGCTGTCGTCCGGTCGGAGGACACTACAGTTGTTGCCTCGTCAGGCTGTTAACCGAATAGGGCAAAGGTGTGGGTTTCCAGGCGCCCGGGCGCTGACGGTATGGGGAGGTCACCATGCAGGAGCACATTGATGAGTTAGCGAACCTGTGCCGGGAGGCTCTGGGTCAGGGCACCGTGACCGACCTGACCCGACTTTCCGGTGGTGCGAGCATGGAGAGCTGGCGGTTTCGCTATGGTGATCGACCGTTGATTCTGCGGCGTTTGCCGTTCCAATCTGTGCCCGAGGCGGCGGTAGGTCCCGACAACGATGTTGGCGCGATTTCACTGGCTACCCAGGCCGGGCTTATTCGCCATCTCCATGGGGAGGGTCTGAAGGTGCCCGAGGTTATCGGGGAATTCGCTCCCGATAGCCCGCTGGGGGAGGGTTTCATCATGAGCTGTGTACCGGGGGAGGCGCTGCCCGCAAAGTTGCTCAACAAGCCCGAGTACGGAGTGGCCAGAGACCGGCTCAGCGGTCAGTGTGCGTCCGAGTTGGCGCGCATCCACAGTGTGGACATTGATGCCCTGCCTGTGGCGCTGCCTCGGCAGAATCCCCAACAGCTGCTGGATGAGCAGGAGGGTTTTTACCGGCAGTTTGGCTCTGCCAACCCGGTCTTCGAACTGGCCTTCGGCTGGCTGTCCCAACACTGTCCGCAGCCGACGGCCTACCGCCTCGTGCATGGGGACTTCCGTATGGGCAATTTTCTTGTCGATGGAGAGGGGCTGACCTCGGTGCTCGACTGGGAATTGGCGCATATCGGTGATCCTCTGCGGGATATTGCTTTTCTCTGTATACCCAGCTGGCGCTTCGGGCACTACGGGCTGGAGGCCGGGGGCTTTGCCGAGCTTGATACCTGGCTGGCCGACTACGAGCGAGCCAGCGGCCAGCAGCTGGCCCGGGAGTCATTCCAGTGGTGGATGATTTTCAATATGCTCTGGTGGGGAGTGTCCTGTTTGCGCCTGGGTAGTACCTACCGTGACGGCTCAGTGCCGTCGGTGGAACGCACCATCATTGGCCGACGAATTTCCGAGGTTGAGATCGACCTGCTGTTGGCACTGGCAGAACAGCGGCATCAGTCCCAGGATACGCTCACGGAACCGCTCGCTCCCATCGACCCCGAACTGCCCCTGGCCCAGGACATCACCTATCCCGAGATGGTTACGGCGTTGTCGAACTGGAATCGCGATGAGGTGCTCGCCAACGCCTCCGGTCATCAGATTTTTGCATCTCGTGTGGCCAACAACGCCCTGGGTATTGTGAACAGGGCTTTGGCGCTGGGACCCCTGTACGCCCAGCATCAGTCCCAGCGGCTGGAGGCGCTGGGGTATTCGTCGGATGCCCTGTGCGAGGCGCTACGCAAGGACTTCGCTATCTGTCACAGCGATCCCTGTTGGAATCATCTGCGGCTGACAACTCTGGAGCGGCTGATGATTGACCAGCCCCACTACGCGGGCCGGGCCGCCGCTGTGGGACAGTGGTGTGGAGGCTGACGGACGGGCGTGGTCGACCGGGTCACTATCCCGGCTAAGGTTGCCGAGTGTGCCGTAGAGGCTGCGGGTATCGTTCCGGATAACAGGGGCATGGGCTGCCACGTCCAAATTCACCGGGGAAAACGCCACCTCCCCAGCGCGCTGGCGCGGACTTGTAGCACCCGAGTCGACAGACCCATCGCGCGTGTTATCGTTGTCGGCCACCACCGGATCCGAGGGACATTGACGTGAGCGAAGCACTGACCCAATTGTTGGCAAAGCAGGAAATTCAGGAGGTGGTGATACGGTACGCCCGGGCTATCGACCGCCTTGACGAGGCATTGCTGCAGTCGGTTTTTCATCCCGGATCTACCCACAATCACTTCTATGAGGGACCCTCCTCTGATCCCGAGAGGGCGGCGACAGATGAGGATCCGGGTGACTTCGTGCGTTTTGCCATGATGGTGCTGAATACCTACACCCGAACCCATCACCAGTTGGGCAATACGCTGGTGGAACTCACTGGCGATACAAGCGCATTGGTAGAGACCTACTTCACCGCCTTCCACAGAATGCGTGCTGTGGATGACCCACTGGCGGGTCCCGACGCCTTTGATACCGAGATGGATTTTTTCGTAGCCGGGCGCTATCTGGATAAGTTCGAGTTGCGGGATGGTCATTGGAAAATCATTCATCGCACCGGTATGACCGATTGGATGCGGCTGGAGGCCGCGTCGGCGAGGGGCATGGCGGCCATGGGTCCCGACATTGTCGGCCAGCGCCATCCCGATGACTTCGTCTACAAGTTGCCGACACTTTAAACCCGCGCTGCCGGGTAGCTTTTCAGGAGAGTGAAAATGGAACGACGTCTGGAGGGGCAGGTCGCTGTGATCACCGGCGGCGCCAGCGGCATTGGCGCGGCGACGGCGGAAAAACTTCTCAGTCACGGTGCCAAGGTGGTCCTGGGCGATATCCAGGAAGATCGCCTTGCCCGCCATGTCAGTGAACTGGGGACCGGAGCCATGGGTTGCCGCTGCGATGTGACCCGGGAGGAGGAGGTACAAAGGCTTGTGGATACCGCTGTCGAGACCCATGGGCGTATCGATGTCATGTTCAACAACGCGGGTATTGTGGGTGCCATGGGTCCCATGGAAACCACACCCACCGAAGAATGGCTTTTCACCCTGGATATCCTGCTTAACGGCGTGTTCTACGGTATGAAACATGCCTCCCGGCATATGAAAGCAGCGGGACGTGGCTCAATTGTCAGTATGAGCAGCATAGCGGGCGTAATGGGAGGTTTGGGGCCCCATGCCTATGCGGCAGCGAAGCACGCCGTCGTCGGGTTGACGAAAAATCTCGCGGCGGAGGCCTGTGCCTATGGCGTGCGCGTCAATTGCCTTGCCCCCGGATTAATCGCCACACCCCTGGCGGCAGCGGCGGCCATCGGTGATGCGGAGGGTGTGGATGCCGCCATCACCGAATTTGCCGAGCAGTCGCCTCTCCCCGGTCGCGCGGGTATGCCCGATGATGTGGCCAACGCTGTACTGTGGCTGGCTTCGGATGAGTCCGGTTACGTCAACGGTCAAACGATTGCCATTGATGCCGGTTTCACCACGGGTTCCAGGCCCGGCGGGCCCAATTTTGCCGAATACCGGCCCATCCTTCGGGAGGCCGGTAAAGAGGGGCTTTAAACCCAAGCTCACTTGGCCGTGGGCGTATGATGCCCAGGGCCCCATACCCAGGGGCGGCGGGCTGTGGCTGAGGGTGCCAGCCCCCGGTTCAGCTATGCCTGCGGGGTGGCGGTGCCAGTCCCTGTCGCCCGTTGATTTTCGCCCTCCCTGATCTGCTCCGACAGCCAGAGGGCTCCCAGCACGGTTATTAGCCACAGGATCCATTCCGATTCCCGGTATACCGTTGTGAACCCGGCGATGCTCAGACTGATCCAGTTCAGCAGCAGCAGTAGGGCCGGCAGCCTGAAACGGTCGGTTGCCCTACGCTGCAGTGCAAACACGAACCATCCCCAGGCCAGCCAGAACAGCAGGAACAGCAGTCCGCCTATCAAGCCATAACTGACGCACATCTCCAGCCACTGCATGTGGGTGTTGGTGGTTGCCAGTGTTTGGGTTGCGGCAAAGGCCTGGAGGTTGTCTGGCCATGGGATGTCCCTGGCCGCCTGGTAGCCACCACCGAGCCATGGGTTGTCGTTCCAGGCGATCAGGCCCTGCTCAAAAAGCGCCGTGCGCAACTGCAAGCTTTTGTCCGGTTCCTGCAGCGGGAAGATGGTCGTTCGGAACCAGAACCCAAACAGCACCAGCACAAGCCCCACTGTCAGGCCCCACAGACTGCGGCCCCGGGCGTACAGTACCCATGAGGCAATGGCTATTACAGCGAGGGACAGCCAGGCAGTGCGCACGGCACCCACTGTCAGCATCACGGCGATACCCAGCATGCCCAGGAGGCAGGCAAGGCGCCAGGCTGTGTTGCGATACCGCACGGTAGCAGCGGCCAGTAGCAACAGGGCGGCGATCAACGTGCGTGAGAAGGGGTGGGGGTTAAAAACCCAGGACGGACGCAGTAAATCGCTGCGTTCGGCGTCGATAAGGTCCAGCACAAAGTTCGAATCAAAGACCAGGTACAACAGGGCATCGGTGCAATAGACCGCAGTGAAAAGAAGTGTCATGACCGTGGCGACCCCGAGGATCCGCTGCCACGCACTGGGGCTGATTGCGGTGGCGATGGCGGGTGCCGCAAGGGTCAGCAGCAACAGCCAGCGGCCCTGATCGAAGGTGGCCGTCAGCACGGATGGTTTGTCGTTGATGCCATTGGAGAGCATAAAAGCGCCGGCGAGCAGCAGCGAGAGCAGCAACAGGGGTAGGTGGCGCTGCCAAAAGGCCCACCATGCCCGGGGCTGCTGTGCTGCCCAGAGGACGCTGGTGATGAGCAGCAGGAAGGCGGCAATGTTCACCGGACCGACATTTACCAGCGGCGCGATGAGCAGCAGAGTCGCGGCGCCCCCAAGGGCCATATCGGTGCTGCGGGTTTTTTTGGCCTGCACGTTTACCTTCTTGTCACTCGCAGGAGACGCCTGGCCCTGATGTGGCTGTGGACCGGGGGCGACACGGGGGTGGGGTCTGGGTCATTGCCGGGCGTTCAAATGCATTCGCCGGGGAGTGTAGCACCGCAATATCACCAAGCGGGATTGCCGCAGCGCTGGCCCAAACCCCCACCAACACTATTTACGTTCCCTTTCGCCTGAAGGGCTCGTCGGAAAAACCGGGCGCCGTCGCGGGAGACCCCGAGTTAAGCATCCTCAACCAACAGGCAAGGGCTCTGGGTGCAGGAATTGCACCTTAATCATTGTCGCCCCCGCCTTGAATGACTTATTCGTTTGGGTTATTACTTAATTACATAAATGGCAGCCTTAAAGGCGGCCCATAACAAGTCAATTTGTGGGGGTAAAGCGATGAATAATGTAATCCGCGTACTGCTGTCCCTGGCCGCCGTTACCTGGGCAGGGATAGTTTCGGCTGAAGATCTACGCATCATTGGTGAGGACAAGGTTTTTGTTGCGACCCTGGAATCCGGGGAGACGGTAAATATCACCCGTCAGATGACTCCTTGTGCAAAAAACAAGGGATGGCTGCAGCCCCTGGTGCCGGAGCCGGGCATTGTGCCGGTAACGGAAATCGAGGTGTTGAACGCGATTAATGACGATGACTTCATCCTGGTCGATATGCGCACCCAGGAATGGTTTCTCGATGCCACTATCCCCGGTTCGGTGAACATACCCTACACAGAGGTGGCCATGCGCATGGACGAATTGGGTTGCAGCAAGGGTGCCGAGGGCTGGGATTGCAGTGGCGCCAGTAAAGTCTTGGGTTTCTGCAACGGCCCCGTTTGCCCCCAGAGCCCCACGGCCATGCGGGCCATGATCCGCGATGGTTTTCCGGCCGATAAGATTTATTACTACCGTGGTGGCATGCTCGACTGGGATGCGTTGGGCCTCACTACTGTAGAGGGAGATTTCTAGCGCCCACTGACTCCATGGAGGGCTGTGGAAGATTTATTCTGATGGCATCCCGGCGGTAGCCAGCGCGCATCTGGCTTCAGGCCGCGGATGCCACGACTCAACCCGGGCTTGGGGCGGCCTTAAGAAATTGGCTGTCGCCTTCAGGCCCGGCATCATCCCCCCAGGCTGTCGGTATGTTGATCCGTTGGGTGTTGAACACGAGGGAAGTGCGGCCCCTTGAGCAGCTTGCAAGCCGAGACAGGGCCGCCCGGATTGCGTTCTCCAAAACACCCAGGCTGAGTCTATCGGTCTACGCCAACGCTCAGCATATGGCCTTGTATGACTTGCAGCAGCGAGTGCCCTGTTACCCGACAATTTCCATCGCCAGTGACACCGAAAAATCTTTGAAAGCTGTGACGGGCGCAGCGTTTCCTCGCTTTGCGCCCGGCCTTTGTAACTTGGTTACTTTAAGCTTTGAGACTCTGTGACCTGACATTGTAGTTGGAGGCGATATGTCTGCTGGACTTGCAACAACATTCTGGCAAAAGACTCGGTGGCCACAAGCGGCCCTGATGGTGTCTGTTGTTCTTCTGGGGTTCGCTACCTCGCCTGCTGCCCTGGCGCAAAACATATCACTTACCCGTGGTGGCCATACCTACATACTCTACAAAGACGCGGTGACGTATTCAGAGGCTTACGCTGCCGCACAACAGGTGTCAGTAGGGTCAGAGTCCGGGTATTTGATGATCATTGACGATGCATCAGAGAATGCGTCGATTCGTAACTGGCTGAGCAACAGCATAGCCGCCAGCGAGTTCACCAGTACCTCAGCAGATGACGGTGGCAGTTCGGCCTACGTGTGGCTGGCCGGCAGTGATGCCAGCGCCGAGGGTCAATGGTACTGGCAGCGCGAGGGCGCTTCCGGATTTCCCAAGCTGTTTTGGCAGGGTGACTATCAGTCCGGGCAGTCAGTTGGGGAGTACACCAACTGGGGGACAATTGATAACGTTCAGCAGGAGCCGGATAACTTTGAAAATCAGGACGCGCTGGCTTTTGCCCTGCAAACCTGGCCCAACCCCAACTTAAATGCAGGCTTTGAGTTGGGTGTTGTCGGTCAATGGAATGACGTCGATAGTTCCAATCAATTGTTCTACGTGGTTGAGGTGGACGCCGTTGAGGGCGACACATCCACCCCATCGGGCGAGATCGACTGTACGGGCCTTAGCTATGAGGCTGAAAACGGCCAGTTCAATTTGGAACCTTCGGGTGGTGATGACACTGCTCTGATTGCCTGCGCGATTGAGGCGGCAACGGAGGTTGGGGTATCCACCATTAAGTTGGGTCGCGGCGCCTTTTACTCGGGGCCCTGGGTGGCCAGGGATTTTAGGGGAACACTTTCTGGTGTTTCAAAGTCTGCAACGATATTGGAGTTGGCGGATGGTTCCATCGATTGCAGTGCGTCGTCTTCCTGGGCTCCGGGTGGTTTTCGATTTGAGGGCGGTGATGTAAAGGTGCGAGCGATGACAATCACCAGTAATGCTCCGTGCGCCGGTGGTGGCGCATCCGATTCTGCAGGTCTGGAGGATTTTGCGGTGTTGGAGTTTACGCCATTGTCCTGTGAGCAACGCACTCACTTCGCGCAGGTCGACAGGGTGGATATTATCAGTACCGCATCGGCAGGACCCACTGGCATTGCCGCCATGTCGGCACCCGACCTGGAATGCGCTGCTTTGGGGTCGGGGTCGCTGGGAACTTTTAAATTTAACCGATCCACCGTGTTGGGCTACTCCGTGGGAGTTCTCACGACACTGGGCGGAGCAGGACAGGTTGATATCAACTTCAACACCTTTACGGGGGTCGACTGGGGCGTAGAGGTGGTTAATGCGAACCAGTCCTCGACCATCACCGGAAACACCTTTGAGTACAATTTCTATGGGGTAGTGGCATACACAAGCGATGATTGGGCTCCCGATCAAAATCGGTCGGTGATCCACAACAACCGTTTTATCCATACGGGCGCTGAGAGCGGTGTTGGTGTACTTGCCCTCAATAATTCTGTGCGAGCAGAACACAGCCTGGTGGTTACCAACAACGCTATGTTTTTCCCCGATACCGGTATCGCTGGCGTATACATGCGGGATATGGATGCTGCAGTCATCAGCCGCAATGAATTCTCCGGGTCCGCAGAGGTGGGTATCTACATTGGTACCAACGAAGGTTCCGCCCCAGCAGTGGACAA
>JAAXJC010000058.1 GCA_012270045.1 Luminiphilus sp. | reverse complement strand
AGGCTGGAAATGGTCTCCAGCTGGGTGTTGATGGTCCCCTGCAGCTCTTCGACCCGCGCGGCCAGGGCCTCTTTTTCGCCGGTCAGTTTGGCGATTTCCTTGTCCTTACCCTCAAGCTGTTCCTGGTACTCATCACGCAGCTTGGCTTCCATTTCCATGAGCTTTTCAAGTTTGTTCAACGTCAGCATGTATTCTCTTCACTCTCTTCTGTGTCAGCACCGGACCCGCCGCTGCGGTGCCGATGGTCCGTTGTTTAAATGGCGCGTATTCAGCGTTACCGCTGTTCTGGACCCTGAAGTAGTGCGTCAGGCACTGTTGGGATCGCACCCTACTGTCGGTCAGCAACGACGATCTGCGGATTCGCTAAATGCCCTGTCGTTATCGGACGGGGTGTGCGCAGGCATGTCGGTCGCTGGGTTGGCCCCGGTTGTGTCGGTAGAGCCGGCACAGATTATCTCACGAATTACGGTTCGCCGCGCTACCCTAAAAGTAGGACATTGTGCAGGCGGACTATGCCGCCAAGCGGGCCTCGTCCCCTCCCTGGCAGCAGTCGAAGTGAAACAAGTAGGCTCTACGCATCGGGTACCGGCGGCTACCTGAACCTTTTCAGCGTGGGTGGTCTGCGCTGGGTGTGGGGTTACGGGGGCAGTACCTTACGCCAGGGTCGGATACGAACACTTTCGAATAATCCAGCCTGTCCGTAGGGATCGGCGTCACAGAAGGCCCGGGCCTCATCCCCGGAGGCAAAATCCATGACCAGCATGGAGCCGATCATGTTGTCATCGGCATCCAGAAAGGGTCCGGCCATGATAAGTTGCGCCTCAAAGTTTTCCAGGAACGCCAGGTGGGCTTCCCGGTGTTCAAGTCTGGTATTCAGGTGGTCGGGTTTGTCCGCACAGTCGATGACGAATAGCATGCCGGGGTCCTCGGTTTCAAAACATAGATTATGGCCCGCCAGGAGTTGCTGTGCAGCGGAGATCGGTGGGCTCGCGGGTCAATGAGGGAACAACAACTGCATATCGTGCTCTATAGGCCGGAGATTCCCCAAAATACCGGCAGCATCATCCGCCTGTGCGCCAATACGGGGGCCCACTTGCACCTCATTCGGCCCATGGGTTTTGTCATGGACGATGCCCGGTTGCGCCGGGCCGGGCTGGATTACCACGAATTCGCTACCGTCGCGGAGTGGGATGGCCTTGATGCCTACGTCAGTGCTCACCCCGATCGCCGGCTGGTGGCTGTGGAAACCTCCGGGTGCCGCTTTCACTCTGACTTCGATTTTGCCCATGGCGACACCCTGGTGTTCGGCTCCGAGAGCCAGGGCTTGCCAGCTCCACTGCTGGCGGGACTGGGCGAAGAAAACGTGATCAGGCTGCCCATGCTGCCTGACCGGCGCAGCCTGAACCTGGCCAATGCCGTGTCCGTGGTGGCCTACGAGGCCTGGTGCCAGCTTGGCTACGAGGGGGCGGTCTGATGCCAGGCGCTAAGGGCGGGGGTAAGGATGCCTCGGCAGAAAAACGCGGTGAGTACCGGGAGAAAGGCCATCCGGCGGCGCGGCCCCGGGAGGCCGCAACACTGGTCATTGTTCGTCAGGATCGGCAGCCCCGTGTGCTGATGGGCAAGCGGGCCGCCAGCCACCAATTCATGCCCAATAAATTTGTTTTTCCGGGCGGGCGGCTGGACCTGATTGATCAACGCCTAAGGGTACCGGGACATCTCAACACGGCGGTTTTGCGTCGACTGAATGAAAGTACCCGGGCCCGGGTTTCGGAAAACCAGCTGCGTGGCCTGGCCCTGGCCGCCATTCGCGAAACCTACGAGGAGACGGGTCTGGTGATCGGCCGCAGGACAGACCGGCGATTGGCAACAAGTCACCGGGTCTGGCAGAGCTACTTCGCCCACGGCGTTGAGCCGCCCTTGGACAAAATGGATTTTATTGCCCGGGCGGTCACTCCCGCCTACCGCAGCCGCCGTTTCGATACCCGTTTTTTTATGGTGCATGACGAATTCATCTACACCGACCACGACTTTTTTTTTTTTTGATTCGGCGAACTGCGAGATCTTCACTGGCTGACCCTGGAGGAAACCCGTGACTTGGAGTTGCCCACGATTACCCGCTGGGTGATCGACATGGTGGCTGAGCGACTCAGGTTCGGACGGGATGAGCAGATGACCCAATCCGCGCCCTATGTGCGCTTTATCAATGGCCGGGCGGTAATCAAGCCCCTTTGATCGGCCCTGGTCGCTAAAGCACTTGCGGCGAAGCAACGGGTGCTGATCCCTGCGTGTTGCCCGGGGAGCATAGCGACGTCACCCACCCAGCCTGCGGACCCAATGCATCTTGGTATCGATAAAACTCGAGGGTTCATGGGCAAGCCCTGTAGCGCGGGGGATTTTCCGCGCTGTTTGGGCTAGGGTGTCGCCCGAGATGACTGCCCTTGGGCGAGGGCCCGAGGGCACAGGGGTCAGCTGCCGCCGACAAAGGGTTGGGGTCTGTCTGACAGGTTTTATTGAACGCGGGTGCGATCGATGGGCACCAGCACAAGCACTGAACAATCTGGAGAAATGCTGTGGCCTCAACAGATGTACTTTTTCGCCCCTTCGAGTCGCGTAATCTGACCTTGAAGAACCGCGTTGTCATGGCCCCCATGACGCGCAACATGTGCCCTGACCATGTGCCCGGTGCCGACGTGGTTGAGTACTACCGAAGGCGGGCCGAGGGCGGAGTCGGCCTGATCATCACGGAGGGTACCCACCCCGGGGTGGCGGCGGCCGAGGGTTACCTCAACGTGCCCTTTTTCCACGGTGCGGCCCTGGAGGGTTGGGCCGAGGTGGTCAAAGCAGTGCATGGGGCCGGTGGCAAGATCGCGCCCCAGCTCTGGCATGTCGGTGGCATGCGCGGTTCGGGTGACCTGCGAGTCAAGGAGGGTGACGTCCCGGGGCACACGCCATCGGGTATGAATGTGCCGGGGAAAAGCAACCGCCACACCATGACCGACGCCGAAGTCCAGGACGCCGTCGACGGCTTTGCCGCAGGCGTGCAGGCAGCCAGCGAACTGGGCTTCGACGCGGTGGAACTCCACGGTGCCCATGGCTACCTGCTGGACCAGTTTTTTTGGGATGGCACCAACCAGCGGGAGGATCGCTGGGGCGGGACGCCTGCCAGGCGCGGGGAGTTTGTGGCTGAAATCGTCAAGGCCAGCCGCCAACGGGTGGGCGCGGATTTTCCCATCATCCTGCGCTATTCCCAGTGGAAGCAGCAGGATTTTTCAGCGCGACTGGCGGAGACTCCCGACGCCCTGGAAGCCTTCCTGACGCCCTTGGTGGATGCCGGGGTCGATCTGTTCCACTGTTCCCAGCGCCGTTTCTGGGAGCCCGAGTTCGAGGGCAGCGACCTGAATCTGGCGGGCTGGACCCGGAAGCTGAGCGGCGTGCCCACCATCACCGTGGGCAGTATCAGCCTGGACCGGGACTTTATTCCGGAGCCCGGTGAGGGGTTTTTCAGTGGTGGCGGTATTGCCAGTATTGATCGGTTGCTGGAGTCCCTGGAGCGGGGAGATTTTGACCTGGCCGCCGTGGGTCGGGCACTGATTGCCAACCCGGATTGGGCCAACAAGGTACAGGCCGGAGGTGTGGACGCCCTGCATCCCTATGAAAAGGAGATGCTGCTGAAGCTGGCCTGAACGACGGTATGGCATGTCGGGGTTTGCCGTCGCTAGCGCAGTACCGCCCACAGGATCACCCCCAGCGTCAGCACAATCAGGGCCCGGTGCAGTACCAGGCTCTGCTGAAAAACCCGGCTTAGCGCCGCTCCCGCCAGGCACCAGAGTGAGTGGAAAAAGACCTGGGCTATCAGGAAGCTGAGGGGGACGACCAACAGTCGCTCTCCCGGACTGTCGAAGCCATCGGCAAAGGATGACAGGGCCAGGGTCGCCATCATCCAGGTTTTCGGGCTCAGTGGATGCACAATGGTACCCGCGAGAAAGCTGAACCGACTGGGCTGACTGGCGGTGGCGCTGGGGGTCCAGTTACGCAGCGCCAGGTACGCCATGTAGCTGGCGGAGAGCAGGATAAAAACCACCCTCAGTACAGAGCCTTCTGGCAGCAGTTGGGCCAGACCCAGCGCCAGGGCCAGATTCAACAGCAGTTTGCCGACCACCAGGCCGCCGATGAAGGGCAGTGTCCGAAGGAACCCCTGCTGTGCGCCCGCGGACATGAGCAGTAGATTCGCGGGTCCCGGGGTGGCGACCATAACGACGATAAAGCCCCACAGGGGCAATAGCAGGTCGAGGTTGCTCATATTCGATAGCCCCTGCCGTCAGCGGGCTATGGGGATGCCCGCCGCCAATGGTTGTTCAGTCAGCGCGCTCTGCCGCCATGGTCAGGGCCAAATCTTCGATCATGTCCTCCTGGCCACCCACCGTGCCGCGGCGCCCCAACTCCACCAGCAGATCCCGGGCAGGGACGCCATATTTCGCCTCGGCACGCTTGGCAAACAGCAGAAAGGAACTGTAGACCCCGGCATAGCCCAGGGTCAGTGCATCCCGGTCGACCCGAATGGGCTGATCCATGATGGGCACCACCAGGTCCTCGGCCACATCCATGATTTTGTAGAGATCTATGCCATCTTCGACACCCATGCGATGCAATACGGCGCACAGTATTTCCAGCGGCGTGTTGCCGGCCCCCGCACCCAGTCCTGCAACACTGCCATCAATGCGCGCGGCACCAGCCTCTATCGCGGCCAGCGAGTTGGAGACGCCCAGGGCGAGGTTGTGATGACCGTGGAAACCTATCTCCGTGTCGGGTGACAGCTTTTCCCGTAGCAGACCAATTTTTCGGGTCACCTCTTCGGGGAGCATGTAGCCGGCTGAATCCGTGCAGTAGATGCAGTTGGCGCCGTAGGATTCCATGAGTTGGGCCTGGGACAGCAGGGCATGCTCGTCCACCATGTGGGCCATCATCAGGAAACCCACCGTATCCATGTCGAGTTGCCGGGCCATGCCGATATGCTGCTCAGAGACGTCGGCTTCGGTGCAATGGGTGGCTACCCTTATGGTATGCACCCCCAGCTCATGGGCCATACGCAGGTGATCCACGGTGCCAATGCCCGGCAGCAGCAGGGCTGATACCTTGGCGTTGTTCATGGCGGGAATCACTGCGCTGAGGTAGTCCTCATCGCTGTGTGCAGGAAAGCCGTAATTGACCGATTCGCCCCCCAGCCCGTCACCGTGGGTGACTTCAATGAGTGGCATACCTGCCTTGTCGAGCCCGGTGGCGATACTGACCATCTGCTCGACAGTGATCTGGTGCTGCTTTGCGTGCATACCGTCACGCAGGCTCATGTCATGGAGTGTGACCTTTTTTCCGGCAAGATCCATACGCAGGGTCCTCTCAAGCTCTCGCGGGCAGTGCAAACTTGCCCGTTTCTACCGACTCGGCCAGCATTTCTGCTGTTCTAAGGCCGGCCGCCGTCATGATGTCCAGATTGCCCGCGTATTTGGGCAGGAAATCCCCCAGCCCCTCAACCTCGAGGAATATCGACACCCGTCGACCATCAAACACCGGGCCGTTGACCAGTCGGTAGCCGGGCACATAACGCTGCACTTCGGCAATCATGTCCTGCACCGAGGCCGTGATGGCCGCTTCATCGGGGTCGTCTGTCAGCAGGCAGTGCACGGTATCCCGCATAATCAACGGAGGTTCAGCCGGATTGATGACAATGATGGCTTTGCCCTTGCCGGCACCGCCGACTTCGGCCACCGCCTGGGCGGTGGTGCGGGTGAACTCATCAATGTTCTTCCGGGTGCCGGGTCCCACCGATTTGGAGCCGACGGTGGCAACGATTTCTCCGTACTCCACCGACTGCACTCGGGATACGGCATAGACCATGGGAATGGTGGCCTGGCCGCCACAGGTCACCATGTTGACGTTCATTTCCAGGGCTTCGGCATGCTGGGCCAGGTTCACCGGGGGCACGCAAAAAGGGCCAATGGCCGCAGGCGTCAGGTCCACCATGATCACCCCCAGGGCGTTCAGGGCTTTGGCATTTTCCGCATGGACGTAAGCCGAGGTGGCGTCGAAAGCAATGCGCACATCGTCTTCAATTACCGAGGGCAGTGCACCTTCAATGCCCGTCACCGAGGTTTTCAGACCCATGTCCCGGGCCCGTTTTATGCCCTCTGACTCCTCAATGCCAACCATCCACACCGGTTCGATATGGTCACTGCGCAGTGCCTTCATCAGTAGGTCGGTGCCGATGTTACCCGGTCCGATAATCAGTGCTTTGAGCTTATCTCCCATATCCACCTCGTGCCTGATGACTGGCAGGACAGTTATTTGCCAGCCACCTCCAGTGTGTGCCCGATACTGGCCCACTACATTGATTTAATATCGCCATAACCTCTTCCCCCAACTTGGTAATGCGGTTTCTATATCCTGCCGTTGTGGCTGCTGAGGTCCCAGAATGTGTCCGGCGACTGTTTCTCGGCCCAACCCGTTGGGCCGACCACAGCTCAAAAAAACCGCTATGCATTCCTTCCACCATGCCGTTCCAGAATTAAACAAAGCTGACGGCGCAGTCGCCGATACCGTCGATAGATAGAGTCATCACGTCTCCCGCAGTGACCGGCTCCAGCGGAACGAGGCTGCCGGATAGGATAATGTCTCCGGCGTTGAGGGTTATGCCGAATTGGCCCAGCGTGTTGGCCAGCCATGCGACACAGTTTACCGGGCTGCCCATCGCCGCTGCGCCGATGCCCTCCGAGATAACGTTGCCATTTTTTTTGACCACCATACGACAGTCGGCAAGGTCGATTTGCCCCGGGGCAATGGCCGCCTGTTCATTGATCGTGAAGAGGCCGCAGGAAGCATTGTCCGCGACAGTATCCTGGATCTTGATCCGCCAATCTGAAATCCGTGAGTCCACCACTTCGAAGCACGGCAGCACTGCCTCGGTAGCGGACAGCACCTGGGCGTTGGTGATGCCCGGGCCCACAAGATCGCTTTTCAGAACAAAAGCCAGCTCCCCCTCCGCCCGGGGCTGAATCAGCAGTTCGGAAATGGGCATCTCACCATCATGGCGCATGGCATCGGTTAGGAAGCCAAAGTCGGGTTGGCGCACATCGAGCATGTTCATGACAGCTTCGCTGGTGACGCCAATTTTCTTACCGATGACCCGCTCACCGGCTCGGGTTCTGTTTGCCAGCAGCCGCAGTGAAATCTGGTACGCGTCCTCAATAGTGATGTCGGCATAGGTGTTTGTCAGGGGCTCAATTGTTCTTCGCTCCGTGAGTGCTGCGTACAATTCGTCCCCGATGCTCTCGATGATGTCAGGATTCATGGGGCTCCTTGTCGCGACCTCAGAGGCTCATATTGATCAGCGTGCTCAGGGCTGCTGAAACTGATAAGAGCGCCCGTTAGGCCACTGCTGTCAGCTCTCTGCCGCTGCAACACATTTCAATGACCCTACCCGGCCATTTCCTGACATTAATCTGCCAAGACTGGTGGTTGAGTGCAAAGCGTATCGGACTAATTTCCCGGCCCTGTATGACTTGACACGTTCACCGTACTGACTTGCAAACCTTCAGGGTGCGTTTTTAGCAGATCGTTGGGTGTTAACCGCACCGGTTCGGTGCTGAGCAGGACTGCAGGATGGGTTACCCTTGCTGATCACGGCATTAAGGGAGGGCAAAGCGGTGGCCGACTACACAAAAATACTGCTCAGCGAAGATGAGCAACCCACCCAGTGGTACAACGTTATTCCCGACCTGCCCGCGCCGCCGCCACCGCCTCTACACCCGGGCACCCTGCAACCGGCAGCTGCGGAGGATTTTGCCGCGCTGTTTCCCGAGGCGCTGATTGCCCAGGAGATGAGCGCGGACAGCTACATCGATATTCCCGGTGAGGTACTGGACATCTACCGGCTATGGCGACCCACACCGCTGTTTCGTGCCAGACGGCTGGAAAAACTGCTCGATACCCCGGCCAAGATTTTCTACAAATACGAAGGGGTCAGTCCGGCGGGCTCCCACAAACCCAACACTGCCGTACCCCAGGTGTTCTACAACGCCCAGGAGGGGATCAAGCGCCTGACAACTGAAACCGGGGCGGGGCAGTGGGGTTCGTCCCTGGCCTTTGCATGTGCCCAGTTCGGAATTGACTGTGAAATCTGGCAGGTGGGTGCGTCCTACCGGTCGAAACCTTACCGGCGCACCATGATGGAGGTCTGGGGCGGAAAGGTGTTTTCCAGCCCATCCAGTGAAACCGAGTTCGGTCGCAAATTGCTGGCGGAAGACCCGGATCACCCGGGGTCCCTGGGTATTGCCATTGCTGAGGCGGTGGAGAAAGCCGTCGAGGACCCGGGCGCCCGCTACGCCCTGGGCAGTGTGCTCAATCACGTGTTGCTGCACCAGACCGTCATCGGCGAGGAAGCTCTGTTGCAGATGGCGAAGGTCGGGGAGCAGCCCGATATCCTCGTTGGCTGCACCGGTGGCGGTTCCAATTTTGGTGGCCTGGCATTCCCGTTCCTGCGGGAGAAACTGGCGGGCAAAATGGACCCCATTATTCGGTGTGTCGAACCGGCGGCCTGCCCGACCCTGACCAAGGGCCAGTATCGCTATGACTTCGGTGACTCGGCTGGCCTAACTCCTCTGATGAAAATGCACACCCTGGGCAATGGCTTCATTCCAGAGCCCATTCATGCCGGGGGGCTGCGCTATCACGGCATGGCGCCGCTGGTTTCCCATGTGTACGAGTTGGGTCTGGTCGAGGCGATCTCGATTCCCCAGCGGGAGTGTTTCGCCGGAGCCATCGAGTTTGCCAAGGCCGAGGGCATCGTACCGGCACCCGAGCCTACCCATGCCATAGCGGCTGCCGTGCGGGAGGCCATCGCCTGTCGCGAGAGTGGCGAGTCGAAAACCATCCTCACAGCCCTCTGTGGTCATGGTCACCTCGATCTGGCGGCCTATGAGAAATTCCTCCACGAAGGCTTTCAGGATGTCGATCTGACCGAGGAAGAACTGGCCCGGGGCATGGCGTCAATTCCCGACATCGCCGTGGGCTGAAGCTCGCGGTCCGGCCGATGCTATAGACGGACCTTGATCCCGGTCTGCCGGGTCAAGTCCTTGGGTTGAGGTACTGGGCCATCCTTGGCCCGTTGCGCCCCCTGCTTCAATCCGTTGGCCCTGTTGGCTTCAGGATTTGCACAGTGTGTTGGCTACCAGAAATCCTGACATGCCCGACAGGCCCGGTCCCGGGTGCGTCGAGGCGCCAATCTGGTGCAGGTTCTTCACCGGCGTGCTGTGGTTTTTCATGCTGGGCAGGGGTCGGAAAAACAGCTGCTGGTTGATGGCGCAATCCCCCGAGTAGGGGTCGCCCCCCACCAGATTGATGTTCATGTGCTCAAGATCAGCGGGTGATAGCACCTGCTGCCAGAGCAGCGCTTCCCGGAGGTTGGGAATGACCTGCTCCAGATAACCAAGGATTCGATCGCCGACAGCGGTCTTTATTGATTCGCTCCAGGTCCCGTCACCCACGGCTATCTGACCCAGGCTGTCACCCTTAATTGCTGTGGGCATCTCCAGAAGTTGCAGCCAGAGAATCCACTGACCCTCCGGTGCCCGGGAGGGATCCACTGCACAGGGCTGCACCACGCACACGGTGGGCTCCGCAGGTAGCAGACCCCGTTCGGCCTCCGAGACCGCCCGCAACACCGACTCCATGCCGGGGGTGACGTGGAGCAGGGCCACATCGGCCATCTGCTCATTGATCCAGGCGGGTTTTTCTTTCAGTGCCAGGTGCATCATCAGGCAGGAGCGCCCGTATCGATAACTGGCTACCTCACGCGCTACGGTTTCCGGGACATCGCTTCCCGGCAGCAGTCGCTGGTAGAGCTGGCTCGGGGTGACGTTGGCGACCACGTGGGAGGCGGCGAGGGTATCGCCGTTGGTGAGCTTGACCCCTGTTGTCTGTCCGTCGTGGGTTTGAATCTCGCAGACGTCAGCGTTGGTCATCACGGTTGCGCCTTTGGCCTCCAGCAATGTGATGAACGCTGCTACCAGTTGTTCGCTGCCCCCCTTCACCAGTGGATCCGCAGCCTGGGCCAGACTGAGGGTTACCAGATTACCCATCAGATTGGACAGCGGTGCACCCGGGCTCATCCCGCAGTGCAGGCAACCCGGTGCCAGCAATGCCTTCATTTCCTCGGACTCGATCTCGGTCTCCACCACGGTTCGGGTGGGTTTCATCAGGGTGGCAAACAGGCTGATCATGCCCAGTACGCCCCGGCGTCTCAGGGCTTGAAACAGAATCTTGGCGGTTGTCCAGGACCAGGGTTCGTTGCCCAGCAGCCCGAACACCACGTCGGCCTGGTCACCGAAACTTTCGAGCATGCCCTGGTACACGGTTGCATCCGATTCGGACAGGGCGGCGATCCGGCGCACACTTTCGGCCTGGTCGGTATTCAGTACCAGAGCGCGACCGGAGGGGGTGATCACCCCCACGGGGTTCTCGTTGGAGCAGTACTCGAGACCCGCCCCATGCAAGTCCTCGGCCAGTGCAGCGTAGGCAGGGGACGTGATGAACTGCACGTGGGAGGTGGACATAAGGTCAAAGGTGAAACCGGGCAGGCTTTGGCTATCTGATTTTATGCAGCCGCCCAGAGCGCTCTCCCGCTCAAGCAGGCAGACGCGCTTTCCCGCCTTGGCCAATACCGCAGCGCAGACCAGTGAATTCAGCCCGCTGCCAACGACGATGACATCAAACTGTTGTTCCATGTCGTTCCCCCTTTTTGGTTGCGCTGATTCCCGTACGGCGCACCGACAATGCGAGCACGTACCAGAGCACTGATCGCTAGTGTAGGGCCCTCGGGTCGCTGTGGGTAACCCCCTGTCTTTGGCGACCCGTGTCCTGGTGACCAGGGCTATCAATATGTTGGCTGGGGTTTGAATAGTTGGGGCCATCGTTGTCGTTCGATGGATGTGGGTTGTTGAGGGTATTCGAGCCCCAATGAGCCAAGCCGGAGATCTCCCGAGGAAAGGGGCTGGATAGGGGCGTCACACCGGCGATGTCCCGACGGCGGAATCAGGTCAGAATTCGCTTGGCTCGGCCGGTTGGCACCGTTGGTCCGCCCATGATGTTATGTTGGGGTCAATAGCGCCTGCCGGGCTGTTAAAACAAAGCCAGTGCTGGCGCAGGACGACGAGTCCCGCGCATGGATTGGCGCAGACCTCGCGTCAGGTGTTCCCAGGAATCTGAGGTAAAACATGGGCAGCTGTGAATGACCGATAAAAAATCCCTGGGTCTGGATGACGCCTACGCGGTAAAAACCCCCGATGACAACCGGGAGCTGTACCGGGCCTGGGCTGCAACCTATGACAGCGATTTTGCAGCGGCACGGGGTTACCAGTATCCACTGCGCATTGCGGACATCTTTGTTCGCCATGCCAACCCGTCAGACACGCCCCTGTTGGATGTGGGGGCGGGCACCGGCTTGGTCGCTGACGCCCTCCATCGCAACCCTGATTTGGCGCCAGCAGTGGTTGTCGATGGTATTGATATATCCCCCGAGATGCTGACGGTCAGCAGAGGCAAGAATATCTATCGGCACCTCCATGAGGCAGACCTGACCGGGCCGCTGGATCTCCCGGACGCACACTATGGAGCGGTTGTCAGCGCCGGGACCTTTACCCATGGTCACGTGGGTCCGGTAGCCCTGGCGGAATTGCTACGGGTCTGCCGACCCGGTGGGCTTTTCGTTCTGGGGGTCAATGGCGAGGCCTTCGACCAGTACCATTTTGGTTCGGCCTTCGCGGCACTGCAGGCGGATAAACGGATCACGGCCATCGAGTTTGATCCGGTGAAATACTTTGATCGGGCAGTAGACGGCCATGATGATGATTCGGGTTACGCCGTTATTTTTAGAAAAGCCTGAAGCAGGCCGGTAACGGAAGACCCTGCACTGTCCGGCAACTGTTTGGCTTTGACTTCGTGCGCTTGGGGGGAATGGATATGCGCCATCACATCATTGCGGTCGTCCTGCTGGTCGGCGGATTGCTGGTCGCTCCACCCGCCTGGGTTGATGACACGGGCATAACGACTGGCGATGAACGGTTCGATCTCACTGCCTACCTGGAAAACCTTGACCGCTATCAGAAGGCAATGACCGCAGTCGCCATTGCTGAGGGTGGCGAGATCATTTACCAGTCCTATAACGGTATGGCGTCTATCGAAGGCCAACTGCCGCTGGATGCCGATACCAAGTTCAGGGTCGGCTCCATCACCAAAACCGTAGCCGCGGTTCTGGTAATGCAGTTGGTTGAGCAGGACAAACTCCAGCTGGATACCCCGCTGAGCGATTTTTATCCTGAGGTTAAAAACGCCGAGTTGATCACCATAGAGCAACTGCTCAGCCATCGTAGCGGCATTTTCAGTTTCACGGACGACCCCGAATACATGGACTACATGACCGAGTCCAAGACCCGGGAGGAGATGCTGGCCTATCTGTTTAGTTACGACGCCAAGTTTAAACCGGGCAGCCAGCATGAATATTCGAATTCCAACTATCTTCTGCTGGGCTACATCCTAGAGGATATTACCGATCGGCCTTTCTCCGCATTGGTAGATGAGCGGATTGTGAAGCCGCTGGGCCTAACCAATACCCGTTTCGGTGGTCAGATCAGGCCCCAAGACAACGAGGCCCTTTCCTATGTTTATGGCAAGGGGGAATGGCAACCTGCACCCGAGACGGACATGAGCATCCCCCACGCCGCAGGCGCCCTGGTCTCCACCGCAGCTGACCTCACCACCTTCATCACGGCCCTGTTCCAGGGGCATCTTGTTTCAATGGACTCGGTTCAGGCGATGATTACGATGGAGGGTGAATCTGCGGGAGGTTACGGCCTGGGTATCATGAGGTATCCCTTTGGCGATCAAGTCGCCTACGGTCACAACGGTGGTATCGATGGCTTCAGGTCCCACGTCAGTTACCTGCCCGGGCCTGACGTGTCCCTGGCCGTCATCAGCAATGCCATGAATTATGGCCTGAACCAGATACTGATCGCCGCGGGCAGCTATTACTTCGAGCAACCCTTTGCTGTGCCGGACTTCACTGAAAAGCCCATCGTATTGAGTTCCCGGGCGCTGAAAAAATTCAAGGGCAGGTATGGCACTGACGCACTTCCCCTGGAGATCAAACTCTGGGTTGAGAACAAGCAGCTCATGGCCCAGGCGACGGGTCAGGGCGCCTTTCCATTGACGCCCTTTGCGGATAACCGTTTCAAATTTGAGGGGGCGGGGCTGGAGATCGTGTTCGAGGAAGATGCCGCCTTTGTCCTGAAACAGGGTGGCGGCGAGTTCCTGTTCCGAAAAATAGATTGAGGATTGGCTGGCAGGGCGCCGGCGCGCTCCAACATCCGGTTAACGACGCCGCGGTCAACCGGGCACACCACGGCACTTTGTTCCCGTTGTAGTTCCTGTGCTAGTGATGTTGAGGGCGATGGCAGAGGAACTCTTGGCTATAAGCACTTGTCGAACCGGTCGATAGCGAGTGACCTTCTATTATCTAGCAAAGAGATGAGTTCGATCATGGGGCGATATCCTCCACTGCCAGAGCGCTTACACCCACGCCTGTTCTCAATAGGAATGATGATCGTTTTGGCGCTGGTCATGTCCCCCGTTACCCGGGCCCAGCAGCCCACACAGCAGCAAATTAATCTGTCGGCGCTCGGCCATTATGCGGTAGTAACGGGTGTTATCGAGGGATCGGACATCATCGACTACCAGGTATCCGGCGAGCTGGGCCAGGTACTGTCCGTTGACCTCAATGCCCGGCCGGGCAGCGCCTACTTCAATATTCTTCCAGACAACTCAGAAACGGCACTGTTCATCGGCGCTACCGAGGGTGAGGTGGCGGATGTCAGCCTTCCGGGCGCGGGGGATTACCGGATTCGGGTATATCAGATGCGGTCTGCGGCGCGACGGGGAGAACGGTCGGAATTTTCCTTGGGTGTGTCCCTGGGCGCCCCGGAATATGCGGACGGTTTGTCGGGGGGGCCGGATTACTGGCAGGTCAACCTGGAGCAGGGCAGGGGCTTGAACCTGCGGGACGGACCTTCCACCCGGTATGCCAGTGTCGGTTTATTGCGTGCCGGAACGCCGCTGGAGAATCGGGGCTGCCGAATGACCGGATCCGAGCGCTGGTGCAACATACGCGCGGCGGGTTCGGGGGTCACGGGCTGGGCCGCCGGACAGTATCTCATCGAGGGCCCTGCGCCCCGGCCGCCGGCCAGTTTGCCCGGCGGTCCCCAGGGGGCCGGTCGGCCTTTCGATGCTACGGGGTATCTGGCCTGCGGCCCAGCCGGAGAGACATCGGCTCAGCAGTGCCCCTTTGGTGTCATCCGCGAGGGCCCGGGAAACGCCGGTGTCTGGATAGCCACCGGTTCCGGGGAGCGCCACATCCTGTTTGAACAGGGTGTGCCGGTGGCGGTGACCCCGGCCGGCGATTTCAGCCACGACCGGAATGGCAATAGCACTCACATTGGGGTGGATGGGGAAGGCTACGTCATTCCCGACGCTGTGGTTTTTGGGGGCTGAGGGCCCAACCTGGCAAAACCTTTTATGTCCACCTAATCCAGCGCTTGGACGTTATCGGTTCCCGCATCGGACTGGCCCTGGGCCACGGGTGGCGCAGGTTCTTCCCAGGCGAAGCCCCGGATGTTCTCGTAGGCGATGGCATCCGATGAAATGATCACCACCAGGCGCAGGCCGTCGCTGAAGTAGGTGTCATCGGTCAGGTTTGCCGCCGGCTTCTCCCGGGTGGCCGCACGGGCACCCGCGACAAAGCCAAAACGCTCCACCAGGCCCTCGGCCATCAGGCTCTGCAGCAGGTATTCCCGGGTCAGGTCCACCTCCGGGTCGATAATATGGGTGGTCAGCGACGGGGATTTCGGGGTGATCTTGATGCCGATATCCCGGCTAATCTGACCTACCCAGACATTCTTGTGCTGGAATGTGAAGGGCGCCAGCCAGGCTCGCATATGGTTGCGCTGGGCAATGTTGGGCCGGGCCCGTTGCAAGGCAAAATCCTGGGGTCGGTCGAACAGGTACAGGTTACTCACCGGCGCCACCGGGTAGGCGTTGCCCTGCAGGGTGGCACCGACCAGACGGGTTACCGTTTCCGGGTTGATGCGGTGGGTGAAAGACCAGCCGGACCGCGATAGGGAATTCAGTGCATCACCGGTGTCTGCCACGACGACCAGATTAAGGGGGTCACCCCAGGCGCTCTGGTCGGCGTTGCTGGCGCAGCAGGGCAGTGCTTCCAGGGCCTTGCGAAATTCCTCCAGGTTCAGGTCGGGCCGGGTTTCGCCGTAGATCTGTTCGGGATGCATGCGCTCGTAGTCGAAAATGCCGTCGGGCAACGGCACCGCAAAGCCAAAGCGCAACTCGGTTACCCCCGCCTCTGGCAGTTCCTCGCCCCGGGCACTCGCAGCGATCCGTTGCAGCTCGACTGCGTGAATGTCCTCGCCCAGTCTCACGTCCACGTAGCGTCCGCCAATGGCCCTGGGTGTGTAGATGAAGCCACTGACCACGGAGCGGGGCGCTATCGCCACCCGAATCGACTCATCCCGTAATCGTTGACGTGCAGTTTCGAAAGCGTCATCGGGGATGCTGCCCTGGGTCACAGCGGCGACTTCGTCGGCGCTGAAAAAGTCCGGATCAAGTGCGTTGCGCATCAACCACAGCTTTTTGTCTGACCTGTTGGTGATGCTGAGCCAGATGGCCTGCATATCCTCCTCGCCCAGGTCGATGCCAAAATGATCCATCGACTGCTCGTCGGAAAGAATGCCCACCGAAACGGTTACCGATTCGGTGCTCTGGGTGTGCAGGTCCTCAATGGCTGTGGGTAAGGTCAGGGGCTGGGGTGCATAGACGGTTGAACAGCCAGACAGCAGCAGGGTTAAAAGTGCGACAGGGCATCGGTTCATGGTGTTTCACCTGCCGGCGTTTAGGCCCTTTTTTGTTTTCTTTCTACAGGTGGAGTGTGGGACCCGTCAATTGTCGCTGATGGGTTCGAGGATTCGGCGGTTCGAGTACGGGGCCTCGGGGTTGTGGATTGTTGGGCTCGCTTCAGAACCTGATTACCAGTAGTGTGGGGAGGCTAACTCTTACCGTTGAAAAACTGGCCAGGTAGACTTCGCTGCCACAGCTTTTACACTGGTTA
>JAAXJC010000142.1 GCA_012270045.1 Luminiphilus sp. | reverse complement strand
TCCAAAGACTTGAACTTCCGACCGACCGACTTGGAATTCGCCCCCGATGGTTCCTCCATCTTCCTGGATAAGACCGCCCCGCTGGGGGTCAAGCAGTATTATCGGGTACAGGCACTGGGCGCATCGGGTGCAGTCTCCAGCATGAGTCGCGTCATCGCCGGCGTGGCCAAAACAGACCCGGACCCACCCATTGGCGGCGTGCGGGTAGTTGACAGCGCGACCGGCCACACCCATATCACGACCTCGGACAGCGTCACGCTCAAGTTGTACTCACACTCCAGCGACGTCAAGGACTTCCGGGTACGCAATCTGGGTGGGAGTTTCACCTCCTGGATACCCATGACCGCCGACTATCCATGGCGGCTCACGCCGGACGGCAGCGGCGAGGGCATGGTTCTGGTGCAATACCGCGACGCCGCCGGCAACGAATCCCTGGAATATGACGCCAAGATCCGTGTTGTGTCGCCGGGCTCAGTCGGGAGGATTACGGGAGAGGTGGTTGTAACTGTCAACGGTGAAACGATAGACCCCACCGGGGCGGTTCGGGTTAGCCTGGTGGGCGAAAACCTCCCCGCGGCCTATACAAATGCAAAGGGTACCTACGACATCGCCGACCTTCCTGAAGGGATCTATAAGCTCGTTGTCCAATTTGGCGATGAACAAATAGAACAAGTGGATATCCGGGTTAGCGCGGGATCAACCACCCGGCCTTCCGGTGTTATTTTCACCATCCTGACACGGCCCCCGCCACCGCGTCTCGATACGGTGGAGGAGGAAGATGAAGCCCTTGTCCTCAAATACACCGCCATGGGTCAGGGTGGTACACCCATTTCGAGCTTCAAAGGCACCTGCATCCGCATTCGAAATGGTGCGGTTTTTACAGCCACAGGGAACTCATCCGCGGTTCGAATAGAAGTTACGGGACTGACAAATGATGAAGAGTATTCCTGTTCCGTGACCGCAACCAACAACCAGGGTGAGAGTAACCCCTCAAACGTGATATCCGGAACGCCAATGACTCTGCGGGGTTTACCCATCTGGCTGATCGAAGCGGCAACCAAGTGAGGACATTGGCACTTCACCGTCATGGCAGTGCCTGTTGAATCATGACCCAGGGCAAAGGCGGCCACACCGCCGCCGGTTCAGGCTTGGTAGCTTCGGGCGAGCCAGCGGTGAAAGTGGTGGGTTGGCAAATCCATCACCGGTGAGAATACGCCGCCTGAGAACCCGGGTGAGCCGCGACCCCGCTGCATACCCTCCACCACCGACACGTCCTCGGAGAAAACCAGCGACCACGCCTCGTGCAGCCCGCGACGACGCTCCTTGGTCTGCTCGCCCAGGGCCTGCTCCCCGGCGTAGAAAAATTGCAGGCGCTCCCGGGTCAGGTCCGGCGCCTCCGGCATCAGGATGATGGCGAAAAAGTGGTCGGCCTGCAGGCCCAACAGTAGGTTCGGGTAGAGGGACAGGTACTCGCCGGTTTTCAGTCGCTCCCCATCCCAGCCGGGAAAGGTGGGCAGGGCACTGCCACTGCCCCGCTCCAGATCGTAGGTATGGGTGCCCTGCCCCGACGCTCCGGCGCCGACCACCAGGTTGTAGTGCTGGTCAAGCGGCGAGTAGCTGTTCAGCCCCGGGTGCACGAAGGGCAGATGATAGGCCTCACAGTAGTTCTCAACCGCCAGTTTGTAATTGCAGTTGACCGTCAACTCCAGGGAGCCGCTGGTGGAAACATCCGGGGTCAGCTGCCCGGCAAAGTCGCCTCCCGCCAGCGCCTGCCAGCGCTCGGTAACCGTATGCAGATGGGTACCAAGCGGTGGCGCATCCCCGGACAGGTTAACGAACACCACGCCCAGGAATTCTTCGCTACGGACCTCCCTGAGTCCGTGCTGGCTGCAGTCAAACCCCTGAACCTCGTGCACGCCCATGCCCCCAATATTGGGCGTGGACTTCAACTGGCCGTTCAGGTCGTAGCCCCAGCGGTGGTAGGGGCAACGAATGAGCAGGCCGGTCTCGGTGGCCTCACTGACCAACTGCATACCGCGGTGACTGCAAACATTGTGGAAAACACGGGCACGTCCGTTGTGGTCACGAACCATCAACAGGGGCAGCTCCATAAAGCTCACCGGTACTGCGTGTCCTGGGGTCTGGAGATCACAGGCGAAGCCAATGGCGGCCCAGGTGTTAGCCAAGACGCTGTCACGCTCCCGCTGCCAAAATTCCCGGCTGGTGTAGGCTTCGTTGCCGAGACCCCGGGCCTGGCTGAGGTCCTCGGCAACCGCGGTATCAACCGCAACCTCCATGGGCTCAATAGACGATCTAGGGTCAGTCATGGCAGGACACTCCATCCAGGGGGCGCACAGTCTACGCGCCCTGATTTTCCCCGGGCAACCGATTTTTTTCAGTGCCCGTTACTGGCTGTTCAGGGCTGCAAAGACCGCTATTCCTGGGCTGAAAGACCATTGCCAACACCACGGTTAACCTACCCACGCGCCCTGTGTGGTCAGCTCCAGGGAAATGGGCTGTTCGACACCGGATGCAGCTCGCCCCGCTCGTAACGGGAAAAGGCAAAAGGGGCCAACAGGGTAGATGACTCCCCACAGATTGTCCCCGCCACCAGATCGCCCACGCCGATCATTTTGTAGCCGTGGTTGGAATCGGCGATGACGAAGCAGTTCTCAATCATCTCGTCAAAAACTGGGAAACTATCGGGGGTGAAGGCGCCGATGCCCCCGGACGGCTCTTTTTTATAACGGGCTGCGGTGCCTGAAAATCGTTCCTGGCAATGGGCCAGTGCAGACACCCACATGTCGGCAAATTCAGGACCGACCACAAACTCCGGTGAGGCGGGACCGTAGGGGTCAACGGCCACGGCCTCCGCCGGCTTATCGACAATGAACGGGGCGGCTCCCCCCTGGACGCCGCCAAAGTGAAAGTCGGGCTTGTAATAGATGCCCCACAGCTGGTCGGTGATCAGGCGGCCGTCCTCGTCGGAATACAGGGGCGCATCCGTATCCACATGCAGAACCGGTGGCATGGCACCGTCATTGGTGACCTGCAGCGTGGGGTCCACCCCCAGAGTGCCCTCCTGTAAGGACCAGTAAACCCACATGGGAATATCATGGCTGAGCTCCCCGGTGGCCGGGTTGCGGATGCTGACCCGGTTGGGCAAATCCAGCATGGACCAAAATTGCGGCACCCAGGGGCCCGCCGCCACGACCAGATAGTCACAGGCTATCTTGCCCCGATCAGTGT
>JAAXJC010000022.1 GCA_012270045.1 Luminiphilus sp. | reverse complement strand
GGACGGGGATTTACGAGTTGATTGAAATTGACGAGTCGCTGCGGGAGATGATCCATGAGGGTCGGGGTGAGCAGGCCATGCTGGCCGAAGCTCGCCAACGTTACCCGGGAATTGATGCGGATGGCAGGCGGCGTGTCATCGCCGGCGAAACCAGTCTCGAGGAGGTACTCCGGGTGACCTCCATCCAGTGACAGCGCAGGCCTGACATGGGTGCCTACCGTTACAAGGCGCTGAACGCGGATGGTCGTTTGATCAAAGGTGTCCTGGAGGCCGACTCCGAACGGCACCTCAGGGGGCAGCTGCGCGCCCAGAACCTGCGCCCCATCCAGGTGATTGGTACCAACGCCAGCGCGACCAAAGAGGCTGGGCAGCGCTTCAGGCTGTTCAAGCCCGGGCTTTCAACCGGGGAACTGGCGCTGCTAACCCGTCAGCTCGCGACACTGGTAGCCTCGGCATTACCGTTGGATGAATGCCTGCAGGCTGCTGCAGAGCAAACCCGCAAAAGCAGGGTCAAGGGAATTCTGTTGCAGGTACGTTCCAGGGTAGCGGAGGGCTACACGCTCGCCAGCGCCATGGCCCAGTTTCCCCAGGCGTTTGGGGATATGTTTCGCGCCATGGTGCATGCCGGTGAACAGGCGGGACAACTGGCACCGGTGTTGGAACAGCTCGCGGATTACACAGAGAATCGCCAGCACACGGCGCAGAAACTCCAGATGGCACTGATCTACCCCTTTGTCCTGGTTGGGGTGGCAATTGCCGTGGTATCGGCCCTGATGATTTTCGTAGTGCCAGAGCTGGTGGGCATCTTCGCCCATACCAAAAAGGCCCTGCCACCGCTGACGGTGGCGCTTATTGCCACCAGTGACTTCCTCCGGGACTGGGGTATTTACCTGTTGCTGGGCCTTGCCGCAGCCGTTGTCGTGGGCCGGCGATTACTTCGCGATCCCCAACGACAGCTGCACTGGCATAGGTTTCTGCTGCGTATTCCTGGCCTTGGCGGTATTCTGGTTGGCTTGGACACCGCCCGCTTCGCGTCCACCCTGAGCATTTTGATGGCCAGCGGCGTACCGCTTCTGGACGCCCTGGGAATTGCGGGATCGGTGATGGCAAACCGGAGTCTCAGGCAGGCAGCCCATGATGTGGCAGTTCGGGTAGAAGAGGGTTCCAGCCTTAACAAGGCGCTGGCCGAGGGCGAGATTTTCCCGCCCATGATGGTACACATGGTGGCTTCCGGCGAAGCCTCCGGTGAGCTGGAGTCAATGCTGGGCCGCTCGGCAACGAACCAGGAGCGGGAACTGGAGATGACCCTGGGGACCGTGATGGGGTTGTTTGAGCCAATGATGGTGGTGTTTATGGGGGGGTTGGTGCTGCTGATCGTGCTGGCGATACTGCTACCCATATTTGATTTGAATACGATGGTGAGGTGAGGGATGAGACGCCAGCGAGGTTTTTCACTGATTGAGATTTTGGTGGTTCTGGTCATCATGGGTTTGTTGATCAGCGTGGTTGCTCCCACGGTGCTCAACAGTGCCGATGATGCCCGGGTCCAGAAGGTGCAGGCTGATTTCAAGGCGATTGAAACGGCGCTGAAGATTTACCGTCTCGATAATTTTGTCTATCCGAGTACGGAACAGGGTCTGGTGGCGTTAATCGAGCCTTCAACCTTGGAGCCCGAGCCCAGGAACTTTAAGGACGGGGGGTACCTGCAGGAGATGCCCCTGGACCCCTGGGGACGTGAGTACCTGTACCTCTCACCCGGTGAGAACAGTGAGGTTGACCTGTTCAGCTACGGCGCAGACGGACTGCCCGGTGGCGAGGGCCAGAATAAGGATCTGGGCAACTGGGCCAGTGACAACGACTAGGTCCGGTTGGCGGGCTTAACCCCGATGCACAGCAGGCGTGTTTTAGCTGCGGGTTTCAGCCTGATTGAACTGCTGATAACCGTTCTGGTTATTGTGCTGTTGACGTCAGTTGTCAGTCTCAATGTCGGTGACGGTGGACGTCGGGCCAAGCAGGAAGACCTGGCCCGGCACTTTGCCAATGTCATGGCCTATGCCCAGGCAGAAGCGGAGATGTCCGGTGTCGACCACGGCCTGTATCTGCAGCAGGGGGGGCGGGGAGAGCGACGCTACGAAGCCCACTGGCTGCGCCGCTATGATCAGGGCTGGGCTGAACCCCGGGGCAGTGCCGATGCGCTGGCTCCCATTACTTTTGATGAAGATATTGAGCTTTGGCTGAGCCTGGCAGATGACCCGGACGTGGAGATACGGGCAAGGGATGCCGAACTGCGCCCCTCGCCGCAGATAGTCTTTTTTGCCAGCGGCGAAGTGACTGAGGGGGAGCTGGACTGGGTTTTGCGAAATACGGGTGATGTGCTGGTTCGCATACGCTGGAACCTGTTCGGCGAGACCGAACTGCTGCCCGAGGGGCGGGAACCCGATGATCGCCGGGATTAAACGGCAGCCTCCGGCAGGCTTTACCCTGGTTGAGGTCATGGTCGCCCTTGCTGTTGTGGCGCTGGCCGTGCCGGCGTTGCTGTTTACCCTCTATCAGCAGCTGGAAGGTACCGAATACCTGCGTGATCGCAGTATGGCCAGCTGGGTTGCGGCCAACCGTCTCAATGAACTGAAGCTGGTGGTGGCCAAGCAGGGTGCCGTTCCGGAAGGGCAGCTATCCGGGGAGACGAGGCTGGCACAGCGCGACTGGTATTGGTGGATCGAGCAAGAGGGCACCGAGGTGCCCGGGTTCATTCGCGTCGATATCAATGTGGCGACCGAGGAGACTGCTGAACAAGGCCTGCATACCCTCACCGCATTCATCAGCGCCGGCAGCCCGCAATGAATCGGGAGCAGCGAGGCTTTACCCTGATTGAGGTGTTGATCGCCATGGCGATCACGGCGGTCATTGCCCTGCTGGCCTATACCAGTCTCAACACCGTGATTGCAGGCGTCGAGTCCGTGCGCCGGGAGGCTGACTACACATACCAGCTCAACCGAGCTTTTCAGCTGCTCTCCAGAGACCTGCGACAGGTGGTGGAGCGCCCGATTCGCGATGAGCTGGATGGCACAGAATCGGCGCTGGAGGGTGGGCCGCTGGCGCGTCAGACACTGGCATTGACCCGGGCCGGATGGCACAACACGGTCGGGCTGCCAAGATCGACGCTGCAGCGCGTGGCCTACTATCTGGACGATCAGCAGCTTATTCGTGCCAGTTGGGCGGTGCTCGATCGGGTCGGAGCGGCAGAGCCCAATGAGGTCGTGTTACTGGATGATGTCGAGACCTTCGAGGTGCAATTCCTGGATCAGGTCAGTCAGTTGCGCATCAATCGGGGCATCGAATTGGATCGACGTTTCTGGGCTGACAACTGGCTGGCCGATGTATCACAACCGGGATCCGTGGTTGGTCTACCGGCTGCTGTGTTGATTCGATTGCAGTTGGTGGATTGGGGTGAGATAGAGCGACTCTATGTGTTGCCGCCACTCTAGTCAGCGACAGCGGGGGGCGGCCTTGATTGTGGCGCTACTGGTGTTTGCCATTGCGGCGGCGCTGCTGGTGGGACTGCAGCGGGAGTTCACCCTGCACATGCAGCGTGGCAGCAATTATCTGACAGCGGAACAGGGTTGGTCTTACCTGCTGGGAGCCGAGTCCCTTGGCGTGGTGGCACTGCGCCTTGATGCCGAGTCTGATACCCGCAGCCCTGCGCAACAGGATCACCTGGGGGAGCTGTGGGCTGGGGAGGCACAGCCCTACCCTCTCGCGGAGGGTGGCTGGTTACTGGGCCAGCTTGAGGATTTGCAGGGGCGTTTCAACATCAACCTGCTGGTGGAGCAGAAGCAAAGTGACGGGGAATCGGCGGGCGAGGGCAGCGAAGTGCAGCCGGCCGAGAGGGATTCAGAGCTTGATGCTGCCGGTACGCGCTACAGTGAGCAGCAAAAACAGTTTGTCAGGTTGCTGGGTGCCCTGGACGGCATTGAGATCAGCCCGCAGGAGGCGATCAGCATCATGGAGGCCATCGCGGACTATATTGACGAGGATGTCCAGCGGCGAGTCCAGGGCGCCGAGGATGGCGATTATCGCAATACCAGCCCCTCTTACAGAACCTCGGGCCGACCCCTGGCCAGCGTCAGTGAGCTGCGCAGCGTCGCGGGTATCACTCCGGAGATCTACAGCGCGTTGGCGCCCTATATAACCGTCTGGCCCCAGGAAGGGGGCACGATCAACGTGCTCACTGCGCCGGCAGCCGTACTGCGTAGCCTGAACACGGAAGATAGTCTGGAGCCGCTCTCCACGGAGGAGGGACAACGACTGGTGGAGGCCAGGGCTGCGGGTGCCATCACCTCAGTGGATGATTTGCTGAACGACATCGCCTTTGCCTCCGGCGATGGCGAGCAACTAAGGTCCTTGTTGGCGGAGCGTAGCGATTGGTTTTTGCTGACTGCCCGGGTGGAGATTGCTGACCGGGAAATGCGCTTGTACAGTGTTCTGGAACGGAATGGGCAGGAGATTCTGGCCCGTTATCGAAGCACAGGGGAGTTGTGATCAAACAAGTGCAACGCAATGGGGCATTCGGTCTGGCAGGGATTGGGGCAGTGGGCCGGGCAGTGTGTCCATGGATCGGGATGATCATCGATGTCCACGCCTGAGAACCTCAGCGCCCTGCGTTTTCACGGGGGGGAAATCCACCTGTGGCAGGCGGGGCAGAACCACCTGCGGGTAGACGATGACGCGCTGGCCGGTATGAAGACCATGCCATTGGCGGTACCCGCCGAGCGCGTACGGTTGCAAGAGTTCACGGTGCGCGCTGATGAGCGTCGGCATCTTCGGCAGTCCCTGCCTTTTGCCATGGAGGAGGACGTCGTAGACCCGGTGGAGTCACTGCATTTCGCTTTCAGTGCCATCGACGACGACAATTATGTTGCGGCGGTTGCATCCAGGGAGGATATGGAATTCTGGCTGGAGCGCGTCGGTGCCGACTTTGAGGGGCCCTTTGTGCATGAGGCCCTGTTGCTGCCCTGGCAGCCCGGTGAAGTCTGCCTGCTGGTTGAGGAAAACTCGGTGCTGGTTCGCATGGGCCGTTGGCAGGGTTGTCGAGTGGAGCACGGCCTGCTTAAAACCCTGCTGGAAGCGTTGGCCACGCCCCCCGAATTGGTTGTCATCTATGGCCAAAGTCAGGCCGACGATGTCGCGCTGCTGCCCCAACCGTTGGCCGCTATCGCCCAGTGGCGCCAGGGGGGCTTTGGGTCGGCGCTGATGCTGGCCGAGACCGGTGATACGGGGCTCGATTTACGGCAGGGCGATTACGCGCCGCGACTGCCACTGGCCCGTTGGTGGCGAGCCTCCCGGACCGTTGTGATTGCGCTGCTTGCGGGCCTTGCCGTGCAGTTCACCAGTGATGTCTGGCAGTACCTTCAGTTCAGCCGGGAGAATGAGAGCCTCAGGGCTGCGATACAGGACAGTTACCGGTCCGCCAATCCACGGGGCGCCATTGTTGATGCCGAGAAGCAGCTGGACCGCCAGATTGCAGAGTACGCCGGGGGCGGTGCCGGGGTCGCTTTTACCCCCTTTCTCGCCAGGGTGACCTCGGTTATTTCCGAACAGGGGGAGATTGCAATCAGCAGCATGAATTTCAGCGCCAGCGCCGGTGAAATGCGGCTCGACTTGATGGCCCCCGGATATGAAGCTGTGGAAATGCTGCAGCAGCAGCTGGCGGAGCAGGACCTAAAAACGACCCTGGAGACCTCATCACAGCGTGACGGCCGGGTGCGAGCCCGCTTAAGGGTGGAGGCCTGAAGGTGATGAACTGGTTCTACAGCAGAACTCGAAGAGAGCAGCTCTACCTGTTGCTCATGGGTGGGGTGGTATCCCTTTGGCTGATTCTGCAATTGGCGATATTACCCGCGAACCGGGCCAGTCGGGCCATGGCCGACAACAACGTCGCGGCGACTGAGGTGCTGGGACGGGTAGACCAGAAGGCGGCGCGCTTAATCCAGCTTCGCTCAGAGCAGGCACAGGGCAGCAGGGGCAGTCTGACTGCCGCGATCAGTCGTGCCAGTGAATTGGAGGAGTTGCCGGTACGGAGATTGCAACCCAATTCCAGGGGCGAGGTGCAGGTGAGATTTGAGAGCGTCGACTACGATAACCTGGTGCGTTGGTTGTACCGACTGGAGAGCATCGAAGGCCTGCTGGTGCTTGACGCCGCCATCACCCAGGCTGGCCGCAGCGGCGGCGTCAATGCGACGGTTCGGGTGGCAGACCCCGGTTGATATTTTGAAGCCGCGCATCCTGTTGCTGCCAGCCCTGCTGTTGCTGGTCAGCGTCCTGATCACAGCCCCGGCGCGCGTGGTGGCTGTGTTGCTACCGGAGACAGCGCAGCTCTCGGGTTTTTCGGGCACCCTGTGGGAGGGCAGTGCAGCCCGTGGCACCCGGAGAGAGGGAGGGCAGGGGGTGTCACTGGGTCGCGTCAGTTGGCGCATTCACCCCTGGTCTGTGCTCGGCTTGAGGCCCAGGGTGGAATTGACCAGCGAATGGGGCGGGCAACGCCTACGCGCGGTACTGCGGTATACCGGCCCTCGTAGCCTGGGAATTGAAGCTTTGCGAGCCCAGTTTGACGTCCGCTTTATCAGGCAGGTCGTGCCACTCTATGTAGGCGGCTTGATCAGACTCGACTTTGCCGATGTCGAATTCCAAGACAGCACTTTCCAGTCCGGCGGCGGAGAAATGGTCTGGCAGGATGCCGTCTGGACAGCAAACACTGGTGACGTCGCCCTGGGAGATTACAGCCTGGTAGTAGGAGCTGTCGGGGGTGAACTCAGCGGCCGGGTAGAAACCCTGCGTGGACCACTGCAGGTTGCTGGAGAACTGCAACTGTCGGGCAATCGCTATTCCGTCAACCTGGCGTTGTCTGGCCCCGCCACAGCGAATCAAGGCCTGGGTGATGCCCTGAAACTTTTGGCGCAGCCCTCTGCGACCGGATTTGATATGGTGATGTCCGGCGAGATTTGATGGGTGCTCCTTGACTGATACCCCTTACAGTGAAGATCCAGTCCAGGGACGGGACAGATGAACAAATTCAATCCCACCCTGTGCGTGTTTCTGGCGCTTTTAGCAGCCCTTGTTGTAGGTCCTTCAAGTTCCGCAGACCCGGCGATCATGGAGGGTTTTCCACCCAGTGCCGAGAGCCAGGTTACCAAAGCCAACTACCTGGCCGCCCCTTTTAATCGCTGGGCGTTTCGCAACGCCGGTGCGCCCCTGCACGGAGTCATGGTGCCCCGGGCCGGAAACATCTGGCATTTCAAGCGTCATGGCCAGCCCCTGGCGTCGTACCAGACGGCCCAGGGAAGTGACCTCGCAGACCTTTTTGAAGCCAACTACGCAGATGGTTTCCTGGTTGTTCAGGGGGAAACCATTCTCAGTGAGCACTATTTCGGAGGTTTCGACGGGGACGACCAGCATCTCTGGTTTTCAATGACAAAGTCACTGGTGAGCGCGCTCTTCGGCATGTTGGTGCAGGCGGGCTCGGTGAACCTCGATCAGTCTCCCGCCGACTACATTCCGGAGTTGCAGGGGTCTGCGTTTGCAAGGGTGACCATCCAGCAGGTCCTGGACCACACCACAGCCCTCGATTTCCGGGAGAACTATACCGACCCGGAGAGTGACTTCTTCCGCTACTACGCCCCTGCCCTCGGCATGATTTATCAGCCCGGTGCCGCTGATGTGTCTCCTGAGCAAGAGGAAATCTATGGCGTGCATGATTTCCTGGTCCGTTTTGTGGGGCCGGCAGCCGGGGCGGAGCCGGGCGCCGCTTTCGAATACAACTCCGCCAATGCCGATGTTCTGGGCTGGTTGCTGGCGCGCTTGATGGACAGACCACTGAACGATGTCATCAGCGACTATATCTGGCGACATATTGGCGCCGAGCATGACGCTTTTATCGCCGTTGATCGGGCCTACATGCCGGTGGCAACAGGGGGTTTCAATGCCACGCTCAGGGACGCGGCCCGGTTCGGCATGATGGTACGTGATGGGGGTGTTTTTGACGGCAAAAGGCTGCTACCCGCCGGCTGGCTTGACGCCATGCTGTCGATCTCTAACCGCGACCTGGACAATATGTCCGATAACGGGGTTTATGCGAAAATGCCATGGTCGGCCTACAAAAATATGTGGTGGATCCTGGATGCTTCAGCAGGGGAGTTCTGCGCTGTCGGTATTCACGGGCAGGTGATCTACATCAATCGAGCAGCCGATACGGTGATGGTCTGGTATTCCAGCCAGCCGGATGCCTCGGCAGCGGTATCGCCACATTTCTTGGTGAAGCTGGATGCGGCTCGGGCTCTGGCACGTTATCTGGAACAGGGGGAGTTCTGAATTATGGTTGCAGCGGGCGGAAGTGCGCATTGGTCCAGTCGTTTCACCTTTGTCATGGCCTCGGTGGGTTTTGCGGTGGGTCTGGGAAATATATGGCGGTTTCCCTACGTCACTGGTGAAAACGGCGGCTCTACTTTTGTTCTCATCTACTTGTTCTGCGCCTTCTGTATAGGCGTTCCCTGTCTGGTCTCCGAGCTGTTAATAGGTCGTCGTGGCCAGCATAGCCCCCCTGAGTCCATGGCCCGGGTAGCAGAGGAGTCGGGTCACTCCCGACACTGGCGATTTGTTGGCGGTATGGGTGTGTTTACGGCATTCGCCATCTCCGTCACCTACGCGGTCGTAGTCGGTTGGGTACTGTCCTATCTCGCCAGAGCGGTAATGACGGGGTTTGCCGGAGTCGATGCTGCCAGTTCTTCCCAGTCCTTTGATTCCCTGCTGGCAGACAGCGGCAGCATGCTGTTCTGGACCCTGGTCGGCAATATCCTGGTAGGCGTTATCATCTTCTCGGGGGTCAAGGGCGGCATTGAGCGTGCCGTTAACATCATGATGCCTCTGATGTTCGCGCTGCTCATTGGCCTGAGCATCTACAACATCTTTGCCGGCGGTTTCATGGCCACCCTGGAGTGGTTGTTCAAGCCGGATTTCAGCAAAGTGGGTCCAGACACCCTGCTCGCTGCAATCGGACAGGCCTTCTTCTCCATAGGTGTCGCCATGGGCGGCATGATGACCTACGGTTCATACCTGCCCAACGACTTCTCCATTACCCGGGCGGCTACCACGGTTGTGTTTGCCGATACGCTGGTGGCGCTGTTGGCCGGTTTTGTGGTGTTCCCTGCGGTATTCCATTTTGGGCTGGATATCGCGAGTGGCGCAGGTTTGATTTTCCAGACCTTACCGGTTGCCTTCGCCCAGATGCCCGGGGGCCACGTGTTCGCCGTGCTGTTTTTTGTCATGCTCTCTGTAGCGGGAATCACCAGCATGGTGGGGTTACTGGAGTCTGCCACCGCCTGGTGCAGCGAACGTTTCAACCTGCATCGACACATGAGTTCGGTGGTGGTTGTGGTGTCGGTCACGCTTTGCAGTGTCGCCAGCGTGCTGTCATACGGCGCCTGGTCTGACTACCGGCTGGCCGGAAAAAACTTCAACGAAATAGCGGCCATACCCGAACAGATACTACTCCCCCTGGGGGGATTGCTGATTGCGGCGTTTGCAGGCTGGTTTATGCTGCGCAGCCACAGTGAGGACGAGCTTCGGACGAATGACGCCACATACACATTGTGGCGGGTACTGGTGCGCTACCTGGCGGTGCCCGCGATTGGGGTTATCCTTGTCTCCGGTTTGTTCTGAGCACCTCACATGCTGACAACACTCTCTGACTGGTTGTGGACCTACGTCCTGATTGGGTCCCTGCTGGTGGTGGGATTGCGCGCCACCATCGCTTCCCGCTTTGTTCAACTGCGCCTGTTCGGCACCATGCTCTCGCAACTGCGCAGCAGTCGTCTTACCGGCACAGAGCGCGGTATTTCCGGTTTTCAGGCACTGGTGGTCAGCGTTGCCGGACGGGTGGGCGGCGGCAATATTGCGGGTGTTGCAGTGGCCATTACCCTGGGCGGACCGGGCGCCCTGTTCTGGATGTGGCTGATTGCGGTACTGGGCATGGCGACCAGCATTTTCGAGTGTGCCCTGGCGCAACTTTTCAAGCGCAGGCATGTCGGGGAAACATTTCGTGGTGGGCCAGCCTACTATATGCGGCACGGTCTGGGTTGGCGGGTCATGCCGGTCATCTACTCACTGCTACTGCTGTTGACCCTGGGCATTGGTTTCAATGCAGTGCAGGCCTATGTGGTCACAACTTCTGTCGAGTCGGCTTTTGGCGTTCCAACCTGGCAGTCAGGCATTGCCCTGACGGCGGTGATTGGGCTGGTGATTTTCGGCGGCATACGTCGCATCGCCGTGTTTTCTGAGTTTGTAGTCCCCCTGATGGTGCTGGGTTATTTTCTTCTGGCGGTGACCGTGCTGGTGGTCAATTTTGAACAGATTCCCAGCGCTTTTGCCCTGATCATAAAATCTGCCTTCGGGCTTGAGGAGGTGGTCGGCGGCGGGCTGGCGGCCGCCATCATGCAGGGCGCAAGGCGGGGCCTGTTTTCCAATGAGGCCGGCCTGGGTACGGCTCCCAATGTTGCGGCGGTGGCGGATGTTGCCCATCCCATCTCCCAGGGCTTGATTCAGGGTTTGAGTGTTTTTATCGACACCATAGTGCTCTGTACCTGCACCGCTTTAATCATCCTGATGTCCCCCATATACCAGCCCGGTGCCGAGGGCATTGAGGGTATCGCGCTGACACAACGGGCCCTGGCGGCCCATATCGGCCCGATCGGTGAGCCCCTGGTAAGTATTGCCCTGGTGCTGTTTGCGGTGAGTACCATTGCCTACAACTGCTACCTGGGCGAGAACAGTATCGCTTATTTTGATGTTTCCCCGCGTGTCACCATCCTTGTGTTCCGAGTCTCGGCCCTCGCTTTGATTGCCTGGGCCTCGCTGCAGGACCTGGCGACCGTGTTCAGCTTTTCAGATCTCACCATGGGTTTACTGGCCGTGGTCAACCTGGCCGCCCTATGGGCTTTGTTTCCTGTGGCTCTGGCCTTGCTTCGGGATTACGAATCCGGGCGAGAACAAACGCTTGATCCGGGATTTGATCCCCGTCAAATGCCGGATGTAGAGCTTGATCCCCAAAGTTGGGGCGGCCTTGATCGGTCGGGCACTGAATAGTGTGCCCGGTGGTGTGGCGGCGGTATGTTGCGGTCGTCCTGGGCGGGTGTTTACCGCGTCTCTGACAGGGTGACTTCAAAAACCATGTCGTCATCCCCGCGTCGGGTCTCTATACGTATGGTGTCGCCCACTTTGAATTTTTCCAACGCCGACAGGTAGTCATCCTGGTTGCGGATGGCTTGCCCCTCAATCCGGGTGATGATGTCTCCGAGACTGATTTCACCCCGGCCCACTGTGCTGGCTCCCTGCATGCCGGCTTCGGCGGCCGGCAATCCCCGCAGCACCCGCACGATGGCCACGCCCTGAACACCGTAGCGGCGTGTCCAGCGGTCGCTGGCCAGTTCAACACCCAGGATGGGGCGCAATATTTTTCCGTAGGCGATGAGTTGCGGCACCACTTCCCGGACCATATTGACGGGGATCGCAAAACCGATCCCGGCACTGCCGCCGCTGGGGGAATAGATGGCGGTGTTCACCCCCACCAGTTGGCCCAATGAGTTAAGTAGCGGGCCACCCGAATTGCCCGGATTAATCGCGGCGTCGGTTTGGATTACGCCCCGAATCAGCCGGTTACTGGGTGAGCGAATTTCCCGGTCCAGGGCGCTGACAATGCCCACCGTCAAGGTGGTATCGAGGCCAAAAGGATTGCCAATGGCGAGAACTTTGCGGCCCACCGAGAGTTCCGCCGAGTCACCCAGGGGCAGCACTACCAAGTCTTCCGGAGGTTCTGCGAGTTTCAATACCGCCAGGTCTCGCTCCGGAGCGACTCCCACGACTTCGGCTGCGTAATCCTTGTCGGCGATGGTCACGGTAAGTTTGTCTGCGCTGGCAATGACGTGGAAGTTGGTGACCACCAGGCCATCCCTGCTCCAGACAAAGCCGGAGCCTGCCCCGGCGGGAACTTCCAGTATGTTTCTGGAAAACATGTTGCGTCGCAGGGCGCTGCTGGTAACGGACACTACGGCTGGGCTGGCACCCCGGAATATTTCGGTTGTGTTGGCCTCATCATCGGTAGCGAAGCTCAGGTAGTCGGTACCGGTCTCGGCAGCCGCGGACATCGAGGCGTATGGCACCATGAGACCCAGCACAATCATGGCCAGGGCCCGAATGGGGCCCGGCAGATGCAGACTTTTCATTGGCCTTGCAGCGCCTTGATTCGCTCTTCCAGCGGCGGGTGGGATCGCAGCAAATCCGCCAGGCCCGACTTCCCCGGACGAATGCCGAAGGCCGTCAGTTCACCGGGCAGTTCGCTGGGTTGGCCCTGCTCAATTTGCAGTCGCTGCAGTGCCGCCGTCATGTCCTGGCTGGAGGTCAGGCTGGCGCCCGCGGCATCCGCCCGGTACTCCCGCCACCGGGAAAAGGCCATAACCACCATGCTGGCCAGAAAGCCCAATACGATCTCCGCCACAATAGTGACGATAAAGTAGCCGATGCCATAACCTCGCTCGGTTTTGAACACCACCCGGTCAACGGTGTGTCCGATAATCCGGGCAATGAACATGACGAAGGTGTTGACCACGCCCTGTATCAGGCTGAGGGTCACCATGTCGCCGTTCGCCACATGGCCGATTTCGTGGGCGAGCACAGCTCTGATTTCATTGGGCTGGAACCGCCTTAGCAGGCCTGCGCTGACCGCCACCAATGCATCGTTGCGGTTCCAGCCGGTGGCAAACGCGTTGGCGGCATCCGATGGGAAGATGCCCACCTCGGGCATTTTTATACCCGCACTGCCAGCGAGGCTGCCAACGGTATCCAGCAACCATTGCTCGTCACTGTTGCGTGGCTGCTCGATGATCTGGGTGCCCGTACTGCGCTTCGCCATCCATTTGCTGAGCAGCAGGGAGATGAAAGACCCCCCGAATCCAAACAGGGCACAAAACACCAGCAGGGCAGTGAGATTGAGATCGACGCCATTGGCCTGCAGGATGCTCTGGAACCCCAGTAAATTGAATACCAGGCTGACCAGTACCAGGACCGCGAGGTTGGTGGCCAGGAACAATAAAATTCGCACGCTCAGGACTCCTTCGTTGATTCCGGGTCATTACCAGAGATAGGACCTGTTTCGGCTTTTTCAAGGGCCTCTGTCGGCGGCGCCTCCAGGTTGTCCTCGGCCTCGGGCTCTTCGGCGTCTGGCAGGGGATGATCAGAGATTTCCAATTTCGCCAGCTTGCCGTCGACGGCCGTGACGCCCAGCACCTCACAGCGCAGCAAGACATCCTTGGCACTTAGCTCGAAGACCGTATTGACGGCTTCGTCACGGTGGCCAGGTGCAAATACCTTGCCGGTATCCCGGCCATCGGTCCAACGCTTGCCCCGCCCCCAGTAGTGGCCCAACTGGTTGCGAATAATGTAGAGGGTATCCATGGTCGTTTTTAGCTGCCTGTTTTGGTGTAACGCATTCAGGAAGGTTGGGCAGATTTCAGCAGGAAATCCTTGGCTTCGTTAATTTTTGCGGCCAGGTAGTCGTTACCACCCCGGTCAGGATGCAGTTTCTGGATCAGACTTCGGTGCGCCGCCACGATATCCTCCTCCGAGGCATCCTCAGCCACGCCCAGGACTGCCAGCGCTTCGGCCCGGCTCATGCTGCCATTCTCCGGAACGGGCCGGTCGGTCTGCTGATCCTCATCCTGCTGCCAGCCGTCGGGAAAGCGTTGCTCCAGGTAGCTCAGCAGCAGTTGTTCCGAGTCCGCATCATGGGCCTGGCAAAATTCAAACAGGGTGCGCAGTTGTTCCAGATTCATCTCCGACAGCAGCCAATCCTGGAAGGGACCTGACAGCACCTCGCCCTGCAGTTCGCCAGAACTGTGGTCAAGGGTCATGCGAAGGATGTCGGTCTTTACCTCTGATTGTTGCCCGGTGGGTTGTCCGCGCTGCTGGGACCATTGCTGCAGTAATGGGAAAGCGCGTATCAACAGTGGCAGTGCCTGTCTTGCCATGACCAGTAGCCCCGTTACCGCCGCGCCCACCCAGTGCATTTTGCCCATGACGGTCAGCAGAATAGCGGCCAGCGCTGCAACACCCAGGACCAGTTGCACGTAACCGGAGCGACGCTTGTGGGGTGGCATCGCCTGCACGCGGCGCACCAGCAGTACCAGAGCGATGACGATGGCTAGCAGCAGTATGACTCTTGGCACGGTGTTGGCGTTCCCTGATAAAGCGGTCGATGGGCGTCAGTCGGTTAACTGCGACAGCAGGAGTTTATCACCCTCGGTATTGGATCGTGTCAGCGCCTTGCGACCGCCTGAGGCATAGCGGGCTACGGCGCCCAACAGCGAGCGCAGCAGGTCGGCACTCTGGCCGTCAAAGGCTGCATAGGCACCACCACTGACCCGGGCGATCTCGGCCAGTATTTTCCCGGCGTGGGGGTCACTGCCCTCCTGAAAGGCAAATACCGGCTGTCGTTTCAGTCGACATTGCCCGGCCAGCTGCAGCAGCAAGTCAGGGGATTCTTCCACCGCATCCCCGATGAAAACCAGTCCTCGGACGGGGGTTGCCGCTGTCCCCGCTTCAAGATAGTGGCTGAGCAGTCGACCGATTTGGGTGGGACCGCCCAGGCAGGAAACGGCGTCCATGTGGGCGCGCAGTTCATCCCCCGTGGTTAACCAGTTGCTCGCGGTAAATTGGTCAAAACCCCGGTAATAGCAAAGCTGGATTGCGATTCCCGTTGTGTCGGCGGCGGCGTCATAGAGTTCACGGTGCAGGCGTCGCGCCGCTGACCAGCTCGCCTCCCGACTGGCCGTGGCATCCAGGGCGAACAGTAGCCGGGCCTGTCGCTGGCTGATGGTGCGTATGGCCCGGGCTTTGCTGACAAAGGAAGCGATATCCGAGCGGCCGCGACCTTTGGTGATGTCTTTGCTGATGATATTTCCCTGCTGTATGCCGGCGGGACGATGAGACCGCGATACCGGTGCCGGGTCAAGGGGCATTGCTGAGCCGACCTGTCACCGCGCGTCCCGACGGTGCCAGACCCCGTGGGGGCGCGAAACCGGTGCGCGAAACAGATGACGATACACGGCAGACAGTTGTTGGCGGGCGCTGGTTGTTTGTAGGAAAGCAAGCTGGTTCGTTACACTCGCGGGCACACAGACGAAGGTTTAAGTTCATGAAGCTGTTCGATATCCGCCGCAAGCACGCCCTGCCGACAGAAGAGACCGCCCTGGCGGGAAGGCCCACCCCGATGGAGGTGAGCAACCGGCATGCGGTACACGGCCGAGCCATCTGCCCGCCCATGCCAGAGCACCTACAGCAGGCGCTGTTTGGTATGGGTTGCTTCTGGGGTGTGGAACGTAAGTTCTGGCAGCAGGAGGGGGTTTACACGACGGCGGTGGGGTACGCTGGCGGCATCACGCCCAATCCTACCTACAAGGAGGTCTGCTCAGCCCAAACAGGACACAACGAAGTGGTACTGGTCGTTTACGATCCCGATGTCATCGGCTACGAATCGCTGTTAACGCTGTTTTGGGAGGGACATGATCCTACCCAGGGCATGCGTCAGGGCAACGATGTGGGCACCCAGTACCGCAGTGGTATTTACTGGTTCTCCGAACAGCAACATCTGGCAGCCTGCGAATCCCGGGATCAATTCCAGCAGCGCCTTCGAGACGCGGGCTACGGTGACATCACCACCGAGATTCTTGCGGCCCCCACCTTTTATTACGCCGAGGATTATCACCAACAGTACCTGCACAAGAACCCCGGTGGCTACTGTGGCTTGGGCGGTACGGGTGTCACCTGTCCCATAGGTACCGGAGTGGTCGAAACCGGGACCTAAGGCAGCGCCCGGCCCAGGATGGTCGGTACGGCGGTATCGACACTCAGGATGTGTTGTCCCAGTGAACGCAGAATCCCCCCCTGCGCATTAAGCGACTCGACTTCATAGGGGATGAAGCCCCCCTCAGGTCCAACCGCGACCCAATGGGGTGTCCCATTAGGAGCCTCAAAGGTCGGGTGGTTTCCCGGGTGAGCAATGTACAAATCTGCTGAGTTTGTCAGAGCGGTGAGCTCATCTTCAACGAAGGGTTTGAACCTTTTGTGGAAGTGAACTTCAGGTAGCAGGGTGTTGCCGCTGCGCTCAAGACCTGCCAACAGCGCCTGCCTCAACCGTTCCGGGTGCAGCAGCGGGCTTTGCCAGAAACTTTTCTCGACCCTGTAGCTGTTCATGATATGGACACTGCCGACGCCGAACTCGGCACAGCTACGAAGCACCCGGCGCAGCATTTTGGGC
>JAAXJC010000072.1 GCA_012270045.1 Luminiphilus sp. | reverse complement strand
CCTGCAGGCGCAGGACCTGGGTTGCCCCGCCGAGCTTAGTTTGCACGGTGGCGTTATTGAGGTAGAGGCAAGTGCTACGGGTGACGATACCGAAAACATTCAGTGCGCGTTGGACGCTGCCGTTGCCGGCGGCTACCGGGAAGTATTCCTGACCTCATCGGAGTACGGCATTGGTGCCATAGAGGTGACCGGTTTTGTGGGCGACCTGCGAGGGCGTTCGGCCACCAACACGGCGGTGACGGTGCTTGACGGCGCTCTGAGTTGTACTGCCAATACGCCGGGAACGGCTTTACGCTTTAACTTGGGAACGGCGGCAGTGCGACGAATGACCATCAACGTCGATTCACCCTGCGGTGACGGTTCCGTGGTGAATGTCATTGCCTATTACACCGATCCGGCAGACTGCTCAAAGCGCACAGCCAACGGCAACGTGGACCGGGTGACGATTGCAGGGGCCGGCATCAACGGTTCTGATGTCGTCACCGGCGTGGTGATGGACGCGGCGCCAGAGTGCGACCCGGTGTCCCAGAAGGTTCTGGGGACCCTGAAGGTAAATCGGTCGCTCCTGTCGGGCTTGGAATTCGGTGTGCTTACCTCCGTTGCCGGGGGTGGCCAGGTTGATATCAACTACAACGATATGTTGGAGATTGGCTTGCCCATAACGATTGTCGATGCGTCCCAGAGCACGACCATACTGGGCAACGGAATAAGCTATAACGACCAGGGCGGTTACGATGCGGGCTCCGGCCTGGGCACGACGGCAATTTATGTCGCCAGCACCGCAGACTCCCCTGCTGACAATAGTACGACGATCAAGAACAACACCTTCTTGGATGGCGGTGCCACCAGTGAGGGCTACGCTCTATTGTCGGGCCAGACCGGTACAAGTATCACCCACGGTATTGTGGTGACCGGTAACACCTTTGAGGGTAATGACAGCAACAGCTCAGGCGCCGGCATGGCGGTCATTGACACCTCGGGAGGGCTGGTTAGCGGCAACAATTTCAAGGGGTTCGCAGGGTCCTGGGTGGCACTGACCAGTGGTGCCGTCGCCGACGGTTTTCTGGGCAGCACGGTATCGGGTTGGGCCCTGGTTTCAAACAGTTTCGCGGCCTCCACCGCGACAACTGACGTCGCCCTGGGTGCCGGCACCGAGGCGAATGTGGTTGGCCGCGATCAGGGGCCTCCGGTGGTCAACGATTCTGGCAGCAATGATGTCCTGGAGAGCACCTCTTCATCCAGTGCATTTCTGCCCAGCACGCCGATTGCTACCGGCGCCCAGGATTTGCACCAGCGGCAACTCGAAACCATTCAGGGCCGAGCGCCGGCCCGGGGCCTGGCTCGCTGAAGTGCGGGGCCACCCGGTTGGGTGGCCCGCCCGGCAGGATTCGAACCTGCAACCTACGGCTTAGAAGGCCGTTGCACTATCCGGTTGTGCTACGGGCGGAATATTACTGCCTCCTAGCCGGTCAAGCTCCTGTCGGCATCGAGGACCCGGGTTTGGAAAATGGCCAGGGCGCTTTCGTAGAGGCCTTGATCGTAGCGCGTTCTCTGGCTGATTTCTTCTTGAATCTCCTCGGGCAATCTGTCGCCCCGGGTTCTGTTGGGCGCAATGTTGGTGCTTCGGGCTTTCAGTGAGTTGCTACTGAGTTTTAACGCCTGTTCGATCAGCAGCAGACTGTCCTGATATCGATCGGTGATACCAAAAGCCCCCAGCTCCAGCAGGCACTGCTTGGCCAGCAGCCCCAGTTCCGGCCGTTCAGAGACATCCGGGTTGAAGCGCATACCCCGCACCAGGTACTTACTCTGGAAATTACTGAACAGCGTCGATTCTTTGGTCGCCATGAACTCGGGCAAGCTGGTTGAGCGGGCCAGTTCACTGATCCGGTGGGACATTTCGCGGTCCCCAAGGGTAATCCGGGTTGTGTAGGCAAAGTTTGGATCCCGTTGCAGGGGGTGGTAAAGCGACAGGTAGTGATCGGGGGGGTCGCGCAGAAACGTAATCGTGAAGGGCGGGGGATTGGGTAGCCGCCTGCGGCAGACCGCCCGGGAGAAATGGCCGTAAATGAATTTGGCGGTTGCAAGCCGTTCCCGGGGTTGCGCTTTGGCCGTATTGAGTTGGTCCGGGGTCAGGGTGCTGTCAGCTCCCCAGTGGCCTGTTAATTCCTGGGTTAATGAAGTACCTGCGGTCTTTGGAATGTGCAGGAAAAACAGCACGTCCTCAGACTGCAGTTGGTCAGGGTAAGATTTTTGCATCATGGAACCGGTGCATAACGGCGGGGGAGTATGCCACTGCGGGAGTTACAGCCCAAGTTGCAATAGTGCTGGTGGCCGGTGCTGAGGCACAGATTCAGTGCCCCGCGGGGGCGGACCCTTCCGGCACCAGGCCTGATAGCAGCCCTTCGGTACTCTCGACTAACACCTGGTCCGCCTGCGCGGTTTTGTCAAAGAGATCCAGTAACTGGTTCTGTTCCAGGGTCGCTATGCCGTGGGCGATGGCCCACAATTGGGTGGCAATGCGGATGGCACGGGGATTCAGTCCGGACAGTTCGCTTTGGATTTCGGTCTGCACCAGATAGGTTTCTATAGCCGTCAACAGAAGATCAAAACCCTCCCGCTTGTGGGGCAGATTCTGTCGCTCCGGTTGCATCTGGCCCCGGTCTTCCCACATCAGCGCAAAGAAAGCGCGCTTGTCCCGGGCATATTGCAGATAGGTGAGTCCCATCGCCGTAACCGCCGCCACGGTGCCTGCCTGTGCTCCGTTGGCGTCACGGGTTTTTTCAAGGCGCTCGTGCAGGCCCATAAAGGCCAGGTCCCTGACGTTGTCCAGTAAATCTTCCTTATCGCGGAAATGCCGGTACGGCGCTGCATTACTGACCCCGGCCCGCCGTGCCGCGTCGGTGATGCTGAACGCCGTTGAGCCGCTTTCCTCAATCAGTTCCGCCGTCGCCAGAATAAGCGCGTCGCGCAGGTTGCCGTGGTGGTAACAGCGGGACGAGTCGGTCATGACGCCTGCGCCTTCCTGAACCCTTCAGCAGTCTCTGACGTTCGTCGACGGGTGGTGAGCAAAAACAGCGGCGGTACCAGGAAGAAGGAAATCACCGTCGACAGCAACACGCCACCGGCAATGGACATGGCAAAGGGTGGCCAGAACTGACTGCCTTCCAAGATCAGGGGCAGGAAGCCGCCGAAGGTGGTGACCGTAGTGGACACGATGTGTCGGCTTGAATCCATCACCACGTTCCTGGCGGCTATGGGATCACCGGCTGCGGCGGCATCATCCTGTTGCAGTGCCGTCATAATGATAATGGCCGCATTGATGGATACTCCGATGGAGCCAATTACCCCGATAAGGGCCTGGATACCGAGGGGGTATTGGAACAATGCCAATGCCAGCAAGCTCAATCCAAACGAACAAATACACACCAGCACCGCAATGGCGGATAACCGCCAAGAATTGAAGGTCAGTAGGATGGTCGCCAGCAGTGCCGCCATGACGATGCCCAGGGGAGCCATCAAATCTTCGATGACGCCGGCACGTTCTTCCGAGTCCCCGCCAAAGCTGTAGCGATAGCCGGGGGGCAGCTCGACCGGGTTGGTTTCAAGATCCCGGGCCAGCAGTATCAGTGCCTCCTCAGGCAGCAGGCCCCGCCGCAGATAGCCCTGAACTTTATTGATTCGCTCACCGTCGAGGCGATCAATCGAACCGTCATCGGGTATCAATCGAGTCCGGCCCAGGGCGGCCAGTGGCACCGCCAGCACCTCAGCGCCCGCGTCGGGAATGGGGATGCGTAAACTCGCCAGTGCGCTGGTGTCCGACCAGTCCTCCCGGACAAGGCGAGCCCGCACCGGCAGGCGCTCGGTATCTTCCAGGATTTCACCCCCCAGGCGGCCGCGCAGTGCGGCATCGATGGTGGCGGCCACCTCCACCCGGCTGAGTCCCGCGCGCCGCAGTTTCTCTTCGTCGAGGTCGAATACCAGCTTGGGCGGCCCGGGTTCCATGGACACCTTGGTGTGGGTGATGTCGGGCAGTGCGTCCAGCCGCTGTCTGAACTTTTCGCCCAGCGCCTGTAGCGTCTGGACGTTGGGTCCGATCACAGAAACCTCTATGGGAGCTGCAACAGGTGGCCCCTGGTCGATGCCGCGTACAATGATCTGTGCCAGTGGGTATCTGCGGTCTAACTGCCGTTGCAGCCGCCGGATCAGTTCATCGGTAGCGTTTTCGTCATGGGTGAGGATCAGGGCCTCGGCCCATGCCGGACGTCCCCTCTTGTTGGATCGCAAATTGTAATAGAAGGCGGGCGCGCTCTCGCCCACAGTCCAATCTACCCGTCGCACCAGGGGCTCCGAGCGCAGTTCGACATCGACTTGTCGAGCAAGGGCCAGCGTGTCCTCAATGGCAGCACTGTCGGGTAACGTAACCTGTAGGTAGAACTGATCCCGGTCGGTGCCGGGGAAGAACTGATTGGTCAGGGAACCGGCGGCGAGGAAACCCGACACGGGTAAGTACAATGCCAGTGCGATGGCTCCCAAGGGGTGTCGCAGGGACCAGTCCAGGGCGCTGCGGAAGAGGGCACTCAGCCGGTTTATTTCCATACCCGATTGCCACCAGGCCTGGGCGTAATCCCCGCTCTGGGGCAGCAGGCGGGCTGCGAGTATGGGCGTTACCGTCAGTGCCAGAATCATTGAACTGACCAGCATGACGATGACTGAAAGGGCAATGGAGCCCAGAAAGTCTCCAGCGGGCCCCTCGAGAATGGCCATGGGGAGAAAGGCCAGCACAGTGGTCACTGTCGATGCGATCAATGGTACGCGCAGTCGGGACACGGCACCTTCAAGTGACTGCAGAGGGGTAAGCCCCCGTTTCAGCCGTTTGCGCACCTCGTCGGTCATAACGATGGAGCCGTCGACCAGAAGTCCCAGGGCTACCACCAGCCCGGTCATGGACATCTGGTGGATGGGGACCTCGAGATAGAGTAGCCCTACCATGGACAGCAAGGTGCACAGCGGCAGAACAACGGCGACCACCAGCGCAGCGCGCCAGCCCAGGGTGGCCAGTAACACCAGCAGCACGATGGCGATGCCGGCCAGCAGGTTACCCGCCACACCGCGCAATCGATCCTCGGTGTAGCCGCTCTGGTCGTAGGCTATCTCGATACGCAGGCCATCTGCGGCCGTGCGTTGGTAGCTCTCCAGAAACTGATCGAAACGGGCGCTGTAGCGGTCGACCTGGTAGCCAAGATTCATTTCCACGCCCATGAGGACAGAGCGCCGGCCATTGGACAGGGCGTAGCTGGCGGCGGGGGACTGCTCAGTTTTGGTGATGCTTGCGATATCCTGCAGTCGCAGTACCCGACCATCCGGCAGCGCCCGGATCTGCAATTCCCGTATCGACTCCACCGAGGTGAATTCACCGGACAGTTCCACGGCAATGGCCGAACCTCGCCCGGTGAGTTTGCCGGCGGGTGTGCGCGCATCCGACTGGTACAGGATGGCGCTCACCTCGGCGACGCTGACACCCAACTGGGCCAGTCGGGACTCATCCAATTCAACCAGCACCTCCTCGCGCGGCAGTCCGTAGAGATTTACCCGCTTGGTGCGTGGGACGGTGCGGGCGGCGTCGGCCAGAATTTCAGCTTCCCGGCGGAGCACCGACGGGGGTATGTCCCGACCCGGTTCACTGGAGATGGAGATGATCTTGACGTAGGCGGTGATGATGTCGTCATCGAGCACAGGATTTTGTGCTCCTTCGGGAAAGCCCGCGGCCTCAGTGCGGACAATATCCCTCAATTCCGACCAAACCCGTTCTATCTCAGCGAGTGACAGGCGATAGTCGGTTTCTACCTTGACCACAGACACCCCGGCCGCCGAGGTTGATTCGATTTCATCAACCTCGGGTACTTCGCGCAGGGCGTCTTCCAGGGGTTTGGTGATCAGGGATTCGACCCGGGCCGGACTGGCCCCGGGGAAAAACGTTTCTATGGTAGCGATGAACGGGGTGATAGTCGGGTCTTCCTGTCGCCCCAGGCTGGAGATGGAACTGGCACCCACAGCCACAATGACCAGCAGTAGCAGGGCCAGATAGCGAGGGTTGTGATAGAGAATCCTGGCGATCATGGGTCAGATGCCAGTGACCTCAATCACCGATCCCGGACTGAGTCGCTGCAGACCGCCTGCAATCACCAGAGCCTGGTCGGCGAGGGTGCCCCTGACATAGACCTGCTCATCACTGGCATGCAGGATTTCCACCGATTCCCTGATGGCGACCGTCCCCGACGGACTTTCCTTGACGACTAAAACGTCCCAGAGGCCTCGATTGCCCGCGGTTAACGCCGACAAGGGTAGCCAGCCCCCGCGCTCAGCCACCGACTCCTCCAGTTCCAGCAGCACCGTTTCCCCGACCATGGGCGAGGCGGCCCCGGGCAGCAGGAATACGGCACCCACGGTCAGGGTCGTTGGATCAACATCCGTGCGCACGCCCCGCAATTCGGCCTGGAAGCGCTGGTCACCGAGACGTATCCCGTAGGGCTTGCCCACCCTGAGTCGATTACCTACTGAGGTGGGAACCCCAACATGGGCTTCGAATCCGGACTGCTCCAAAAATCGGAGTACAGGGGTCCCGGGCGCTACCACCGTGCCCTCCTGCACGTAACGCTGGGCGACAATGCCGGAGTAGGGTGCCCGAAGAGTGCTCTTATCCACATCGAGGGCCGCGCTGTCCCGGCGTGCCCGGCTGGACATCCTCGCCTGGGCCAGCGCCTGCTCACCCAGTCTCGCGGCGTCAAATTCCTGCTGAGAGGTGAGGCCTCGGTTGAGCAGGTCTTCGAAACGCTGTCGTTTCAGTTTGGCAAGCTCCAGATCGGCGTTGATGCGTTGCAACTCTGCCTCCGCTTCCCGAAGTTGGGCCAGCCTGCGTTCCGTATCCAGGGTCGCAATGGTGCTCCCAGCCTCTATTTCCATGCCCTCCCGGGCCGGTACGTTGACCAATGTGCCGCTGACCTCGAAGGCCAATTGGCTGTCACGCCCCGCTTTTACCGTGCCCACATAGCTGGACCGTCGTTGGTACTGGTCTGAGAGTTCAAAGTGCACAACCGCAACCGGCAGCGGCGGTCTGTCTTCGGTCAGGGTGGCATCGACATTGGCGTAAATCAGCTGCGCTGTGACCCAGGCCAGGGCGATAGCGGCGATCAGGGCAATCAGTGACTTCATGGCGACAACGGTCCAGTCCTATGGGTCAGGGGTTAGGGCGTATGTTAATAGGATTAACTTTGTTAAGTAAATAGCATTAACATTGCCTCTGGGGCTTAGTTACGGTGGGCAACAAGTTGCGGTTCAACAGAGATTTCGCGACACTACGCGGCCCGCACTGCGCGGGAGCTATGGTGACCCGGGCGGTCCCCTCGCAACGATAGGTAATGAACCCCGCCAGGCCCGGAAGGGAGCAACGGTAGTTACTGATTCGGGTGCCGGGGTGCGGCTGCTCGGGTCACCTCCATTTTTTGGTGCGGCTAGCGGATATGTTGCAATGAGCTACCAGGTCCTGGCGAGAAAATGGCGACCTCGAAATTTCCAGGAAATGGTGGGCCAGCAGCATGTACTGAGGGCGCTGGTCAATGCCCTGGAGCATGATCGACTGCACCACGCCTACCTCTTTACCGGCACCCGGGGCGTTGGCAAAACCACTGTCGCCCGCATCCTGGCCAAGTGCCTGAATTGCGAGACTGGTGTCACTGCTGTTCCCTGCGGTGAGTGCGCTTCCTGCCGGGAAATAGCCGAGGGCCGCTCTGTCGACCTGATCGAAGTCGACGCTGCTTCCCGGACCAAAGTGGAGGACACCCGGGATTTGCTGGATAACGTGCAGTACACCCCCACCCGGGCGCGGTTCAAGATTTACCTGATCGATGAAGTACACATGCTGTCCAACCACAGCTTCAACGCCCTGCTGAAAACTCTGGAAGAGCCGCCACCCCACGCAAAATTTTTGCTGGCGACTACTGACCCGCAAAAATTACCCGCCACTATTTTGTCCCGTTGTCTGCAGTTCAACCTCAAAAATATGGTCCCTGAGCAGGTGGTTGAACACCTCCAGGCGATTCTTGCGGACGAGGGCATCGCCTACGAAGCACCCGCCCTCAGCCTGCTGGGCCGCGCTGCCGCGGGTTCCATGCGGGATGCCCTGAGTCTGACCGACCAGGCTATTGCCTATGGCTCTGGCTCACTTCTGGAGAGCGATGTAAGGGATATGCTGGGCACCGTGGATCGCAACAGGGTGATAACGCTGCTGTCTGCGGTCAGTTCAGGGGACGCCAGTGCAGTGCTGGCGGGGGTGGATGAGATTTCCCAGCATGCACCGGATTATGGCGCGACCCTGGAAGAACTGATTGCGTTGTTGCATCAGGTGACTTTGATGCAGATGGTCCCCGAGATGATGCAGACCCAAACCGCAGAAGAGCAGAGTTTGGTTGAGTTGGCGCGACAGATGTCCCTGGACGAGAGCCAACTGTGCTACCAGTTTGCCATCAACGGCAGGCGCGACCTCCCGGTTGCTCCCGATCCTCGTATTGCGCTGGAGATGACGCTGCTGCGCATGATTGCCTTCAAGCCGGTTGAAGCGCCGGGGGGAGCAGGGGAGCCGCCCGGAAGGGCTGAGGAGGCGCCGCCTGCAAAAAAGCCTGAGCCACCGGCGCAGCCGGTGGCTAGCCAGTCAGCGGGTCATGAAGGTGAGAATCGAGTATCACGGAGTAGCCCACCGGCACCCCAGGAGCCACAGCCCAGTGCCTCGGGTCCGCCGCTACCCACCCCCGATAATTGGCCTGAGTTCTTCGAGACCCTCGGGCTCGTGGGTATTACCCACTCGGTAGCGCTGCACCTGGAATTGATGGCTGTTTCCGAGGGCAGGCTGGAGTTTGTATTGGACCGCAACAATGCCACGCTGTTCCAGGAGCGGCAGGTGGATACCCTGGCCCTCGCCTTCGGCCAGGTGCTGGGCCGGTCCGTGACCGTAGACATTCAACTGGGCGAGGTAGGGGAGCAGACGCCACAACATCGGCGTGCCCTGCGGGCGGCTGAACGCCAGCGGCAGGCTGAGTTGGCATTGAATGAAGACCCGGAACTGGCGGCGCTGATCGCCGAATTTGACGGACGGTTGGTTGAGGGCAGTATACGGCCCCGGTGAACGCATTGGAGACACCATGAAACTTGGCAACCTGATGAAGCAGGCCCAACAAATGCAGGAGAACCTCGCCAAGGCCCAGGAGGCGGTCAAGGCGATTCAGGTAACCGGTGAGTCCGGCGCGGGCCTGGTCAAGGTATCCATGACCGGATCAATGGAGGTTACTGGGGTTGCGGTGGATCCCCTGGTGCTGGAGGAATCCCGGGAAATGCTCGAGGACCTGCTGGCGGCGGCAGTGAACGATGCCGTGCGCAGGGCCCAGGCCGCTGCCCAGGAGCATATGGCGTCTGTGGCCGGCGGCATGAACCTCCCTGAAGGCTTTAAAATGCCCTTCTAAAATATTGAAATATGAAGCTTTCACCATCAATTGACGCATTGATAGACGCCCTGCGCTGTCTCCCCGGAGTGGGCCCGAAGTCGGCCCAAAGAATGACCCTGCATTTGCTGGAGCGGGATAGGGATGGCGCCGGGGTGCTCGCCGACGCTCTGCAGGATGCCCTGGAGCGCGTTGGACGCTGCGGTGCCTGTCGCAACTTTACTGAACTGGAGACCTGTGAGTTGTGTGCTGACCCTGGTCGTGACCAGGGTTTGCTGTGCATTGTCGAGGCCCCGGGTGACGTGATGGCCCTGGAGCAGACGGCCAGTTTCCGCGGCGTTTATTTTGTACTGATGGGGCACCTCTCGCCCATTGACGGTATCGGCCCCGAGGATATCGGGCTGGATCTACTGGAGCAGCGATTCCGGGAACGGGCGATACGGGAGGTCATTCTGGCGACCAATCCAACGGTCGAAGGGGAGGCTACCGGGTTTTACATTGCCCAGCGAGCCGAAGCGATGGGTATCAAGGTGAGCCGCATAGCCCATGGTGTCCCCCTTGGTGGTGAACTGGAATACCTGGATACTTCGACCCTGGCCCATGCCTTGACCGGGCGCACGTCCCTCTCAGGGGGTGGCTCTTGACCGTTTCGGCGCCGGCGAACGACTTTCACTGGGTGCGCGACCCCGGCGCCCTGGAGGCTATGGTGTCTGCCCTTAACGGCGCCGATTTCGTAGCGATCGATACGGAATTCAGGCGACGGGATACCTTCTTCCCCGAGGTGGCGCTGTTACAACTGGCGGCTGAAGGGAACTGCTGGCTGGTGGACCCCCTGTCGTTGAACGATACGGGCCCCTTGATCGAGCTGTTAACAGATGATGCCCGGGTCAAGGTACTGCACAGTGGCAGTGAGGACCTGGAGGTGTTTGAGCATTGGTTGGGGGTGCTGCCCAAGCCGCTGGTTGATACCCAGAAAGCCGCTGCCATGCTCGGGCTGGGATTCGGGCTTGGATACCGGGATCTTGTTCAGGAACTGCTGGGGGTGCAATTGGCCAAGGACGAGACTCAGTCTGACTGGCTGCAGCGGCCCCTGACCCCTGCCCAATGTGAATACGCCTGCCAGGACGTCACCTTCCTGGCCAGGTGCTGGCCCCTGCTTGAACAGCGGGCGCGGCAGCGCGACATTTTGCCGTGGATTTTTGAGGAGGCGTCGCTGATGACCAGTGGTGGTCGCGGGCCCCTCGCCAAGTTCAGGTCCGCCTGGAAACTGGCGGGTCCCGAACTGTCGGTGCTGCTGGCGCTGATAGATTGGCGCGAGGCGGAGGCGCGTCGCCGTGACAAACCGCGGAATTGGGTCCTGCATGACAAGGTCATTCAAGAACTGGTTCGCACCATGCCGTCCTCAATGCCGGAGTTGGCGCGAGTGGCTGGCATACCCTCGGGCGTGGTGCGTCGTGATGGCAAGGGTTTGTTGGCATGTATTGCAGAGGCCCGGACTGACGGAGCAGAAAATCCACCCTCACGATTGCCACCCCCGGCCAGCCCCGCGGTAAAGCGGCTTGCAAAGTCCCTGGTGCCAGCGCTGGCTGACATTGCAGATCGACTGGGGATGAACCAGGAGATTCTGATGCCATCCAGGGATCTTGAAGCGATAGCCCGCTCGGTCACCGATAGCCCGGACCCGACACCAGTGCATTGGCAGGGCTGGCGTGCTGAAACCGTGGTTACGCCATTGTTGGACGAGGCGCGTCGGCTGCATGGAGCGCAATGCCATGCTGGTTGATGTGTTCAGGAGCAACCGCAAAAGCGATACCTATTTGTACTTGCCCAGGGGAGCAGATTTCAGTGCCCTGCCTGAACTGTTGCAAAAAACCTTTGGTCAGCCTGAATTGGCGCTTTCCCTGCAGCTCACGCCCGAACGTCAGTTGGCCAGGCACGAAGCGTCGGAAGTGTTGGACGCACTGGCAAAGGATGGCTTTTTTCTGCAACTGCCGCCACTATCCCCAGCCCCCCAGGCAGAGGAAACCACATGTTGACCAGTGAGTCCTATTGGCTGGCGCTGGCCTGTTACGCTCTGTCGGCCTTGTTGGGGTTGGTGCTGATTTACCGATTCTGGTTGCGGCGGCTGGCACCAACTTGGCGCCGGGCATTGATAGGGCTACTGGCCGCCTGGCTGCTGACTCCCGTTTCACCCGGACCGGAGGCGAGCACCCTGGCGCCCGCCCTGATCGTGGCACTGTTCAATGCCGCGTTTGTAGATGGCTGGGCTGCGGCCCGTCAGGCTGTACTGGTCCTGGGCGCCACCAGTGTTGTGGGTGTGCTGTGCGGAATAGCTTCCCTGTTGCTGCCCACGGCAAGGGCCGGTACCGGTCCAGTGGCCGATGCATCCGAGAGTCCTTGAGAGCCCGTACAATCAGACAATTATTTTTAATCACCCAAGTCGAGAAGCCCCATGAAATTTGCTGGAACAGAACGTTATGTCGCTACGGATGACCTTCGCATGGCTGTCAACGCCGCCGTCGACCTCGAGCGGCCCCTGCTGATCAAGGGAGAGCCGGGTACCGGTAAAACCATGCTGGCGGAGGAGGTGGCTGCCGGGCTGGGCATGCCGCTCATACAGTGGCACATCAAATCCACCACCAAAGCCCAGCAGGGCCTGTACGAATACGATGCCGTATCACGCCTGCGTGACTCCCAACTGGGGGATGGCAAGGTTCAGGACATCGGTAACTACATCAAAAAGGGCAAGCTGTGGGAGGCCTTTGATGCTGAGCAGCAGGTGGTCCTGTTGATCGATGAGGTGGACAAGGCCGATATTGAGTTTCCGAACGACCTGCTGGTGGAGCTGGACCGCATGGAGTTCTTTGTTTACGAGACCGGGCAGACCATCAAGGCGAAACAACGCCCGATCATCATCATCCCTTCGCACAACGAAAAGGAACTACCCGATTCCTGTTTGAGGCGTTGCTTCTTCCACTTCATCAATTTTCCCGACCGGGACACCATGCGCGAGATTATCGACGTCCATCACCCCAACATTACCCAGGAGTTGGTGGCCGAGGCTCTCGAGGTATTCTTTGAACTGCGTTCAATCCCGGGTCTGAAGAAAAAGCCGTCCACCTCGGAACTGATCGACTGGCTGAAACTGTTGATGGCTGATGATATTCCCGATGAAGTGCTGAAAAACCGGGACCCCACCAAAGCGATACCACCGCTTTACGGCGCTTTGCTCAAGAACGAGCAGGACGTGCAGCTGCTGGAGCGCCTGGCATTCATGCACCGGCGCGAGAGTCGCTGAGGGAGCCCCCCGATGCTGGTAAATTTCTTTCATGGCCTTAAAGACGCGGGTGTCCCGGTTACCACACGGGAGTTGCTGGATTTGTTGCAGGCCATGAAACACAACCTGGCGTTTGCCGACATCGACGCGTTCTATAACCTGTCCAGGGCTGTTCTGGTCAAGGACGAGAAATATTACGACCGTTTTGATCGTGCCTTTGGTGCGCATTTCCGCGAGCTGGAGGACCTGGATGACGTCATCGAAGCCCTCATCCCCGATGACTGGTTGCGTTCCGAGTTCATCAAGCAGCTTTCCGAGGAAGAGAAGCAGAAGATCGAGTCCCTGGGCGGGCTGGAGAAGCTCATAGAAACCTTCAAGGAGCGACTCGAGGAGCAGAAGAAAAAACACAAGGGTGGCAGCAAATGGATCGGTACCGAGGGAACCTCTCCCTTCGGCAATGACGGCTACAATCCTGAAGGGATTCGCATCGGTGGCGAGAGTAAAAACAAGCGCGCGGTTAAGGTCTGGGACCGCAGGGATTTCAAGAATTACGATGACGGCGTGGAGCTGGGCACGCGCAACATCAAGATAGCACTGCGCCGACTCAGGAAATTTGCCCGTACTGGCTCCGCCGATGAGCTGGATCTGGATGACACCATAAGCTCCACCGCCCGCAATGCCGGCCTGCTTGATATCAAAATGGTGCCCGAGCGCCACAACGCCGTGAAAGTGCTGTTGTTCCTCGATGTGGGGGGCTCAATGGATCCCCACGTGAAGGTTTGCGAAGAACTTTTCTCTGCTGCGCGCACTGAGTTCAAACACCTCGAGTACTTCTACTTCCACAACTTTCTGTACGAGAGTGTATGGCGCAACAACATACGCCGGCACAACCAACGCACGGCCACCCTCGACCTGATGCACAAGTACGGTCACGACTACAAGGTAGTGATTGTCGGTGACGCCTCCATGTCACCCTATGAGATCGTGCAGCCGGGCGGTTCCGTTGAGCACTGGAATGAGGAGGCGGGGGAGCTCTGGCTGCGGCGTCTGCGGGATACCTACAGCAAGTGCGTCTGGCTGAATCCGGTACCCAAGGATGAATGGCAGTACACCCAATCCATAGGCATCACCAACCAGCTGATGGAAGGACAGATGTTCCCGTTGACCCTCGCGGGTCTGGAAGACGCCATGGGAGCACTGGTGAAATAACACCGGCACCTCAGCCCGGTAGGTCAGATCTCTTAGTGTGGTAGGCCACCAGCACAGCTGCCATGGCTACATTCAGCGATTCAACCTGTCCGGCCATCGGAATACCCAGCTGCACATCTGCGATTTGACTGGTCTCCCTGGCGACGCCCTGGGTTTCCCCGCCAAGGACGTACACCACCCCACCCTGGGGTTTGTAGTCAAACAGGGACGTGTTGGCCCGCCCCTCCAGCGTTGCAATCGAAAAGCCACGGTTTTGGGCCATCTCCAGCGCCGCTTGCAAGTGGTCGCAGCGAACGATGGGGGCTCTGAATATCACCCCGGCGGACGCTTTGATCACCAGCGGCCCGAGGGCGGCGACGCCCCGCTGGGGATACAAAATGGCGTCCATACCACCCGCGACCGCCGCGCGAATGATCATGCCGACGTTCTGGGGGTTGGTGATGCCATCCAGCGCCAAAATACGGATTGCCGGACCATCAATTTTCCCAAACAGAGCTTCCGGGGTGGCAAATTCCGGGCAGTGGATATCCAGGGCGACTCCCTGGTCCTGCTTGCCATTGCGGGAGATTCTGGACAGTGTTGTCCGGCTGTGCTCGCGCACCGGGACCCCACGGGAGGCGGCAGCTGAGAGAATGCGCTCGGTGGCCGCGGACACTTTGTTGCTGGTGGCCCAATGCAGGCGATGGCAGGCAATATTGGGGTCGGAGAGGGCCTCGAAAACCGCATTGCGGCCGTACACTGTGATCAGTTGATGGCGATTTTCGGGCGGGGATTTATCAGGCATGATCAGCCGATTCCAGCGAGGACGAACTGTGGCGCAACCCCTGACTCTTTATACCACCGCCGGTTGTCACCTGTGCGAGCAAGCCGAACACATCCTCGACGCCATCGGAGTCCGTTATCAACCGGTCGATATAGAGAGTGACCTGGGATTGATTGAGCGCTACGGCATTCGAATACCCGTGGTAGCTGATGATCAGGGTCGCGAGTTGGGGTGGCCGTTTGACGGCAGTGCGCTGCAAAGCTGGCTCGCCGGCTCAGTCTGAATCGGATTCTGCATCCACATACACGGCGAGCACATCGCAGCCGGCGTGGTGCAGGACGCCATCTGTAGTGGAGCCCAGCAGCAGTGCCAGCCCGTAACGGGCGTGACTGCCAATGGCGATGACATCGACGCCCAGGCGCCCGGCAACAGCCGGAATCTCCACTTCCGGCCGGCCGATCACGAGGTGGCATCGGGACTCCGGAATGTCAAAGCTGTTGCAATACTGGCGCAGCTGGTCCGAGGCCTGCTCGTAGATTTCGTCCTGTATTGTCGACAGGTCCATCGGTATGTCGGCACCGTAGGTGACGTTCAGCGGTTCCACCGCATGCAGCACGTGCAATTCTGCCTCGGGGTTTGCCATCAGTTTTTGGGCAGTCGCCAGCAGGTGACCGGAGGACCCGCCGAGATCAACTGCCACCAGAATTTTTTCGTATGCCATAGCAGATACCCTGTCAGTATCGCACCCCAGGTGCTTGATGGTTTACCCTGCGGTACCAGTATACGGACAACATAATCGTGGTCTACTTCATCATCTTTGTCTGTATTGCCGCGGTATTGGGTCCACTGTTGAGTGCCCTGCCAAGCCGGCAGCAGCGCGCAGTGGCCGGTTTTCGTGATCGGGCTCGGGTGGCGGGGGTGCGGGTGCAGATAGTCCAGCCCAGCAACATTCCGCCGCGCCTGCAGCGCGCCGGCGACTACCCCCTGGTGTGTTACAGCCGATACAACAGAAAAGCAGATATTGAGCCGAGGTCGGAGCTTTGGGTCCGCACCCGGGATGGTTGGGAAGCCCGCAGCGGCGATCCGGTTCCGGCCGCTTTGACCGCTATAGAGAAGCACATCGATGTTGTCGCACTGGCTCCGGAGGGGGTCCAGGTTTTCTGGGATGAGCGGGGAGGGGAAGCTGTTTTTGACCAGGTACTGGCCATTCTTGATGCCGCTGTCGATGCCCGGCTGTGAAGTGCGAGGGTGGTGGTCCCTGGCGGTTTTTTCCCGGACCGGATTCCAGTTACTCGCGTTTCTCCCTTGACCTCGGGGGGAAACGCACCGTATATATGCGCCCCTTCAGTGGCGGCGTTTGCAGCCGCCAAGGTGTATCCAAAGGACGTAACGCTCTAGTTTATGGGAAAGTCTCTGGTCATCGTTGAGTCGCCAGCCAAGGCGAAAACGATCAATAAATACCTCGGCAAAGACTTTATTGTGAAGTCCAGCGTCGGCCATATTCGGGATTTGCCGACCTCCGGCAGTGGTACGACTACCGATCCCAAGGAGCGGGCCGCCCAGGCAGCGCTGACCCGAAAAATGGCGCCCGATGAGAAAAAACGCTATCAGGAGCGCAAGAAGCGCGAGCAGCTGGTGCGGCGGATGGGTGTCGACCCCGACCAGCTCTGGACGGCGCACTACGAAGTACTGCCGGG
>JAAXJC010000180.1 GCA_012270045.1 Luminiphilus sp. | reverse complement strand
CAGCGCTCAAACCAGTTGAAAATGGGATGGAACTGATTCTGCGGATTACGCTGCAGATGCCGGTAAATGGTGATGTAGCGGGCGTAGCCTATTTTCTCGGAGAGGTAGGTGGCGTAGTAGATAAACTTCGGGCGGAAATAGTGATATTCCTTGGCCTGCTTCAGGACGCTCAAATCCACAGCCACTCCCAACTGCTTCAGCGCCCTGTTGATGAAGCCCGCGTGCCGGGATTCGTCCCGGGCCATGTAACGCATCAGTTTGGCGATATCCTGGTTTTCTACATTTTTTTCGATTTCCTGGTACAGCACGCAGCCTGAATACTCAGCGGTGATGGAACTCACCAGCAAATCGAGAAAGTCCCGCTTGAGTTCCGGGTCGACATCCAGGGAAGCGGGGTCAAACTCTATGCTCTGCTTGAAGTGGGCGCGATTTTTGTCCTCGGCAAAAGCCGCCATCATGACATCCCACTCCTCGCGCACCGGGGACACATCCAAAGTGCTAAGCGCCTTGTAGTCAGTACGGTAAAACCTGGGCGCCAATAGTCTGTTTTCCAGCGCCTGTTGGGTGGAATCGTTAACCGCTGCTGCCTGCGTCATGAGAACTCCTTTTGTACCGGCGGACCGGTCGGGTAGCACCTCGCTATCGAGATTTTTACCAAGATGTCATTTATTTATGACAAAAAGCTTGTACAGGTTATTTTACTTGCGTAGGGTCTTCAAGGGGAATTTGCTGCCCTTTACGGGGTTGGGGGAAACAGGTGACGAGCAGCCGCAATGGGTTGCTGGCCTATCCCAAACCTATGGAGACATCCGGCATGAGCAGCAATGGCAATCACCTCGAGGCAAGCAACAGCGACTCCTTCCAGCGCGACGATGAATTGATTCACCTAGCCTATGTCAGCACCCAGTCCCGAGCGATGACGGCAGCCGATTTGATTGGCCTGTTACAGCAGGCACGGGAAAAAAACGAAGAACGCAATATCACAGGACTGTTGCTGCACAAAAACCAATCCTTTTTTCAGGTCATCGAGGGCAACCGCCGCAATGTCGACGATACCTTCGCAGATATCACAAAGGACATGAGGCACGAGGGCGTGGAGGTGCTGTTTGATGAACCCCTGGAGGAAAGGGAATTCAGTGACTGGCGCATGGGTTTCATCGACCTCGATGGTATCGACGTCAGCATGCTGCGGGGCTACTCCAACTTTTTTGACAACAACGAGGAGCCCCGGGCCTTGCTGAAGGCCCTCAGTCGCTGGGAACGGCTGGCGTTACTGTTCCGCGACCTCGGGTGAGCCGCTGGATCTGCGGCTAAAGCGCGGCCGCCATACCCCCAGCACGACGTTGACAACCGCGACACCGGCCAACACCACAATACAGTTGGCCACGGCCCCGAAACTGCCCGCCAGCGCATCCATTTCAGCGGCGCCGGCCAGATATTGCCGCGTCAGTTCCGCTTCCCGCTGCAGGGGCCCCTGGACGGTAAGCAAAGTGCCTTCGAACATGGTCACCCCGGTAGCCAGCTTCATCCAGGCCCACCCCGCACTGTGGTAACTGGGGCCCTGGGAGATAGCCAGCAGTCCCGACACCAAAGTTATTGTCAGTGACGGCAGCAGCAACCATCGGGCGAGTCGATCAACAAGATCGGTCAACAGGGCGTAGCTGTTCAGGTCTTCAGCGGGTTCCGGCAACACACCAAGGACAACCAGCAGGGTGACCATGGTACCCAGCAGGCCAACGGCTCCCAGGGTGTGGGCTATTTTGATTAGCTTACGCATATCCTAGCTCCCTTCGGCTGAAACAATCACGAGGCACCGACCAGATAGGCCGTGAGTCGTCGCCCCCAGCGCGCGGGCAGCAGACCGTCGAGGACAGACCACATGCGGACACCCCGCCCCAGCAGATGGTGCGGACGTCGTTCAATAACCGCATTAAAAGCAGCCTGCGCCACCTCAGCAGCTTCCATTGTAATGGGCATCTTCGCCGTGTGTCTGGCTTCTAACTGATGCCCCATGGCGGTGTTGATAGCGGGGGGTTTCAGGCTGGTCACGTGAATATCGTGCTCGGCCCATTCAATATCCAGGGCCTGGCTCAGGCCGTCGACATAGAACTTGCTGGCACTATAGACACTGAGCCAGGGCACCCCGTGGACACTGCTGGCGGAGCAGAGGTTGATTACCATGGCATCAGGGGTCGCCTTGAGGTAGGGAAATGCCAGCCTCGACACCATCGTCAGCCCGCGCACATTGACCGCGATTACCTCGGCAAGCTGCTCCGGATCGCTGTCACCGAATTCACCCACCGCAACCCCCCCGGCATGTTTGACCAGCACGTCAAGACGTCCACCCGACGCCGCCATGAACGCCTCAAGGGCCGCTCTAACCGATGCTGCTTGGGTGACGTCGATATGGCCTGCCACGCTGTTCCCGGCAAAAGGTGGGGTGTTCAGCAATTCGTGAAAGGTTTCGTCATTTTTGTCGTACAGGCCAACTCGCCAGCCCTTTTCGGCGAAAACCCGAGCGATGGCGAGACCGATGCCCCGGGCAGCGCCGGTTATGAACACAGATTTCAACTCGAACTCCCCGGGGTTTTTGCTATTGTCATCGCCACCTTGTCGCTTTTTACCAGTGGGAGCAAGACACCACGGTCGGGGGAAAGACGTGCGGCCTGCCAACATGGACCCACAGCGCATCGCAGCTTTGGAAGTCGGGGGCAGCAAATTCCTGGCGTCCATAGGCAATCGGGTCACCTTCCGAGAAAGCTACCTGCGTATCCCCACCGGCGACCCAGAGGACACCCTTGGGCAGCTACTCGCCTGTCTTCGTCAGGGCTTTGCAGAGCGACCCTTCGCTGCCATTGGGGTGGCTTCCTTTGGTCCACTGGGCATCAATCCGGAAATGCCGGACTACGGCATCATCGGCACAACCCCGAAACCCCTGTGGCAGGGCCTGGACTACCTCGACGCCCTGGCGGAGTTTGGCGTCCCCATCGCAGTGGACAGTGACGTCAACGCAGCGGGGCTGGCTGAGTTCGCGGAGGGTGCTGCCAGGGGTTGCCGGCGCGCTGTATACATTACGGTAGGCACCGGTATCGGGGGCGGCGTGATTATCGATGGTCGGGCCAGTAACGGTCTCAGCCATCCCGAGTTGGGCCATATGCGTGTGGCAATACACCCGGATGATCCCCTGCCCCAGGGCTGCTGCCCTTTCCACGGTAACTGTGTCGAGGGGCTTGCATCGGGACCCGCCATACAGGAACGTTGGGGCAACGACCGGTCATCACTGCCCGAACGCCGCCCGGGGCA
>JAAXJC010000023.1 GCA_012270045.1 Luminiphilus sp. | reverse complement strand
GTCATAGGGTGTCCGGTTCAGGGGCGGTGTCGGGGCGCGGCGGGGTGCAATCACTTTGAGCACCACGAAGGCGGCATTTTAAGGCCTGCTGCGTACATGTCCAGTCGCCCTATAGTAGCACTCCGGAGCGAAACCCTGCCGCCCTCGGGTCGCCTGGGTTACACTGCGCGGCTTGTCCAGCCAAACAGGCCAACAGAGGTCCAATGATCACCCCGGTTATCCTCTCAGGGGGCGTCGGCAGCCGGCTCTGGCCGGTCTCCAGGGAAGGTCGGCCCAAACAGTTCCTGCCCATTGGCGGCGCCCGGTCCATGCTGCAGCAGACCCAACTGCGTCTGGCAGGTCTTGAGACCGCGCCGGCTATTGTTGTCTGCAACGAAGCCCACCGTTTTCTGGTTGCCGAGCAATTTCGTGAAATCGGGGAAAAGCCGGGTGCGATCATACTGGAGCCCGCCGGGCGCAATACCGCTCCCGCGATTGCCCTCGCTGCCCAGCAGGCCATCGACGGTGACCCCGACGCACTTCTGCTGGTGCTGCCAGCGGATCATCATATTGCTGCCCCTGACGCTTTCCTTGCCGCCGTGGAGCAGGGTCTGGGAGCCGCCGCTGCCGGGTATCTGGTGACCTTTGGCGTGGTGCCCACCGGACCGGAGACCGGTTACGGCTATATCCGTGGTGGCTCTGAGGCCGCGCCGGGGGTATTGAAGCTGGACCGGTTTGTTGAGAAGCCCGATGTAACAACCGCCCAGGGTTACCTCGCAGAGGGCGACTACTACTGGAACAGCGGTATGTTTCTGCTCAGGGCCGGGACCTATCTGGAGCTACTCGCCCAGCAGCAGCCGGCCATGTACGACGCCTGTCAGGGGGCCATGGCCGCCGCCCGGCGGGATATGGATTTCCTGCGCCCCGATGCTGAAACCTTCCTCGCTTCACCCTCGGACAGCATCGACTACGCGGTGATGGAACACACCGACCGGGGCGCTGTTGTGCCCCTGGACTGCGGCTGGAGTGACATCGGTTCCTGGTCGGCGCTGTGCGAAGTCGGTGAGGCAGACGGGGACGGCAATGTGGTCGAAGGGGACGTCCTGGCCCAGGATACCTGCAACAGCTATATACGCGGTGAATCGCGCCTGGTCGCCACGCTGGGGGTTGATAATTTGGTGGTGGTCGAGACCCCGGACGCGGTGCTGGTCGCCGACCGCAACAAGGTCCAGGACGTCAAAGCCATCGTCACCGCCCTGAAGACGGCTGACCGCAGCGAGGCGACGGTGCATCAGCGGGTGTTCCGGCCCTGGGGCTCCTATGAGTCGCTGGTGGTGGCGGAGGGTTTTCAGGTCAAGCGTATTATCGTGCAGCCGGGTCAGACCCTGTCGCTGCAGAAGCACTTTCACCGGGCTGAACACTGGGTTGTGGTACGTGGGACCGCCGAGGTCACCCGTGGTGAAGAAACCTTTAGTCTGACTGCGGACCAGTCGACGTACATACCTCTGGAAACCGTGCATCGTCTGGCCAATCCGGGCCAGACCGCACTCGAACTCATTGAGGTTCAGTCCGGGTCTTACCTGGGCGAGGACGATATCGTCCGGCTAGAGGACGTTTACGGGCGGTAGCAACACCAAGTCAGGAGTGGTCATGATTCGAAAATGCCTTTTCCCGGTGGCGGGCTACGGCACACGTTTTTTGCCGGCGACCAAAAGTATGCCCAAGGAAATGTTGCCCGTGGTCAACAAACCCCTGGTCCAGTACGGGGTGGAGGAGGCCATCGAGGCTGGGATGACCAACTGCGCCTTCGTCACCGGCCGGGGCAAGCGGTCCATCGCCGATCATTTTGATATCAGTTACGAGCTGGAGCACCAGATTGCCGGCAGCAGCAAGGAATCCCTGCTCTCCAGCATTCGTGATGTCATCGACCACGGTGTGTTTACCATGGTCAGGCAGCGGGAAATGCTGGGTCTGGGACATGCGGTCCTGACCGGCGAGCCGCTGATCGGTCCGGAACCTTTTGGCATGGTGCTATCCGATGATTTGTGCGTGAATCCCGGCGGCCCCGGTGTGCTGGGCCAGATGGCAGAATTATTCCGCCAGTTTCGCTGCTCTATCGTGGCGGTGCAGGAAGTGGCCCCCGAAGAGATCCATAAATACGGGGTCATTGCCGGGGAAAGTATGCGGGATGGCCTGTACCGCGTTGAGCGTATGGTGGAAAAGCCCAGTGCCGAGGAAGCGCCTTCCAATCTGGCCATCATCGGCCGCTACATTTTGACCCCTGACATCTTCGACATTATCCGTGAGACCGAGCCGGGTGCCTCGGGTGAGATTCAGATTACTGACGCCCTGCAGCGACAGGCCAGGGACGGCTGTGTCATGGCCTATAAGTTTGAAGGCCAGCGCTTCGATTGCGGCAGTGTCCCGGGTTTTGTCGAGGCGACCAACCACGTCTATGAACATATATACAGCGACTGAAGGCCATGACCCTATCCCTTGACTGCTTCAAAGCCTACGACGTACGGGGCCGCGTGCCGGACCAGTTGAACGAGGATGTCGCCTACCGCATTGGCTGTGCTTACGCCCAGGTGATCAATCCCGGTAGTGTGGTGGTGGGGCATGACATTCGACTCACCAGTGAAGCTTTGAAAATGGCGCTGGTCGATGGCCTGCGGACCTCGGGTGTCGATGTGCTGGATATCGGTCAGTGCGGCACCGAGGAAATTTATTTCGCCACGACCCACCTGGGAGTCGGGGGTGGCATCGTGGTCACTGCCAGTCACAATCCCAAAGACTACAACGGCATGAAGTTCGTGCGGGCGGGGTCCCGGCCTATCTCCGGGGATTCGGGTCTCGCTGACATCCGACAACTGGCCGAGCAGGGACATGGCCAGCCGGCGGCGACCCGGGGAAGCTACGAGACAGTTTCGACTCTGCCTGACTACATTGAGCACTTGCTGGGCTATGTCGACCTGGCGATGCTCAGGCCGCTGAGCATCGTTTGCAACGCGGGTAACGGCGGTGCGGGCCGGGTCATCGATGCTCTGGAGCCCCGCCTCCCGTTCAGGTTTACCAAAGTCCATCATCAAGCCGATGGCCACTTCCCCAATGGCGTTCCCAACCCGTTGCTGGAGGAAAACCGGGACGCCACCGCGGCTGTGGTCAGATCCGAGCAGGCGGATATGGGCATTGCCTGGGACGGGGACTTTGACCGCTGCTTCTTTTTTACCTCCGACGGTAGCTTTGTTGAGGGCTATTACATTGTCGGCCTGCTGGCTGAGGCTTTTCTTGCCCAGCAGGGGCCCCAACGTGTCGTTCACGATCCCCGGTTGACCTGGAATACCCAGGATATTGTCGCCGCTGCGGCGGGAGAGGCCGTCGCCAGCAAAACCGGTCATGCCTTCATCAAGGAGCGTATGCGAGAGGTTGACGCCATTTACGGTGGCGAAATGAGCGCCCACCACTACTTCAGGGACTTCGCCTACTGCGACAGCGGCATGATCCCGTGGTTGCTGGTGGCGGGCTTGATTTGCCAGCGCAATGAGTCCCTGTCGGCCCTGGTACAGGCCAGGGAAGCCGCGTTTCCCTGCTCGGGGGAAATCAATCGGCGCATTGGAGATCCGGCGTCACTGATCACCGCTGTTGAGGCCCGCTACGCACCGGATGCCCAGCACGTCCAGCATCTGGATGGGCTGAGCGTTGAAATGGCTGACTGGCGCTTCAACGTCCGTATGTCCAATACCGAGCCGGTGGTGCGACTGAACGTGGAAAGCCGTGGTGACAGGGCAATGATGGAAGCCCGTACCGAGGAACTGCTGGGCTTCATGGCGGACTGGGCGTAGCCCGGCTAGCGCTCCCGGTTGATGGCCATATCGGCCAGGGCGTGCATGGCCGTCAGCGCAGGGCTGGGAGCGAGATCAGACAGGGCCGCGAGTGCCGAGTGTTGGTGGGCCACAGCCTGTTCCCGGGTATATTCAATGCCACCAGAGCGCCGCACCGCGGCAATCACACCCGCGAGGTTACTGCTGTCCTTCTGCGCCAGCGCATCCCGGACAATCGCGGCGTCATCGGCGGTTCCCGCAGCCATGGTGTAGATCAGGGGTAGTGTGGGTTTGCCTTCGTTCAGGTCATCGCCCACCTGTTTACCGGTAATTTCCGGATCGCCGGTGTAATCCAGGACGTCGTCGACCATCTGGAAGGCGATGCCCAGGTGCCGGCCAAAGTTGCCCATCTGTTCCTCTACCCCGTGGTCGAGGCCCCGCAGGATGGCACTGCCGCGGCAGGCCGCCGCAAACAGCGCGGCGGTCTTGCGCTCGATAACATCAACGTACTGGGATTCGGTCACCGATGGGTCGCCAGCTCGCATCAGCTGCAATACCTCACCGGCAGCAATGGTATTGGTGGTGTCCGCCATGTGCTGCAACAGCGGCAGATTGCCCAGGCTGACCATCAATTGAAACGCCCGGGTGTATATGAAGTCACCCACCAGCACACTGGGTGCATTGCCAAACTCGGCGTTGGCGGTGGCACGGCCCCGGCGCAGGGTGGAGAGGTCCACGACGTCGTCGTGCAACAGCGTGGCGGTATGGATGAATTCAACCACGGCTGCGAACTTGATGTCGTCCGGGCTGATGTCATCGAGGGCACCTGCGGCCAGCAAGACCAGCAGGGGCCTGAGGCGCTTACCGCCGGCATCAACGATGTAATGGCCAACATTTTCGACCATCGCCACATCGGAGCGAAGCTGTTCAATAATGAGTTCGTTAACCTGCTGGAATTCGTCTGCCACGCAGGCTCGGATGGTTGTAATCACGGGGGCTCTCCAAAGCAGGCGTGATTATAGGGAGTTGCCGAAGCCCGCGCTACGGCAGCCTGGGCTACTTTGGTGGGTGTTGGCAGGGTACTTGAACTCAATCGCCACCTCGCCTAAAATTCGCGCCCTCGCCGGATTACCGTATGTAATTCGACGCATTCTTGTGCCGATGCCCTGCCCCAGTCCTACGGGAGTGGCCGATAATCAGCGGGCCGGCTAACTAAGAGGATTATTCTGATGTACGCAGTGATTGAGAGCGGTGGCAAGCAGCACCGCGTCGAAGAGGGCGAAGTCCTCAAGCTTGAGAAACTCGAGCTGGCAACGGGTGAAACCGTTGAGTTTGACCGCGTCCTGATGGTGGGTTCCGGAGCCGATGTGAAGATTGGCACGCCGGTGGTAGAGGGCGGCAAGGTGTCCGCCGAGATTCTGTCCCACGGCCGTCATGAAAAAATTCGCATCGTCAAATTCAACCGGCGCAAGCACTATCGTAACGAGACCGGCCATCGGCAGTGGTACACCGAGGTCAAGATCACCGGTATCGAAGGCTGACAGGAGGCCCCCATGGCACACAAAAAAGCAGGCGGCAGCACCCGTAACGGACGCGATTCCGAGAGCAAACGCCTTGGCGTCAAGGTCTTTGGTGGTCAGACCATCACCGCCGGCGGCATCATCGTACGCCAGCGCGGCACAAAATTTCACGCGGGCGATAACGTTCGGGTCGGCAAGGATCACACCCTGTTTGCGACCACGGACGGCACCGTTGAATTCTATGTGGGTGGTCCCCGGAACCGTAAGCAGGTTCGCGTGGTGAGCGCCTGACGGGAGGGGTCTCGGCCCTCTGAAAGCCTCGTCACTCGACGGGGCTTTTTTGTTTTGGCGGACCGAAACGGGCACACTCGTCCTTGACCCGGAGGGGCAAGACATGAAATTTGTCGATGAGGCGACCATAGAAGTATTCGCTGGTAACGGCGGTGGTGGCTGCGTCAGTTTCCGTCGGGAAAAATATATTCCCCGGGGCGGCCCGGACGGCGGTGACGGCGGTGATGGCGGCAGTGTCATTCTGGCGGGTGACTCTGCGCTGAACACCATGATTGACTATCGCTACACCCGGAAGTTTCGTGCTGAACATGGTGCTGCCGGCAAAGGGCGCAATTGCACGGGTAAGGCCGGTGCCGACCTGGTGTTGCCGGTGCCGGTGGGTACCACGGTACTCGATGATGATACCGGGGAGGTGTTGGGGGATATCCGCGAGGCTGGGCAGCAATTGTTGGTGGCCCAGGGCGGCTTCCACGGGCTGGGCAACACCCGGTTCAAATCCAGCGTCAATCGCTCGCCGCGACAGTCCACACCGGGCTCCAGTGGCGAGGCCCGCCGTCTCAAACTGGAACTCAAGGTGCTCGCCGATGTGGGTCTGCTGGGCCTGCCCAATGCCGGCAAGTCCACCCTGATTCGCTCGGTGTCGGCGGCGACGCCAAAGGTGGCGGACTACCCCTTTACCACGCTGATACCGAGTCTGGGGGTGGTCAAGGTCGACAGCCATCGCTCCTTTGTGGTGGCTGATATACCCGGCCTGATCGAAGGCGCCTCCGAGGGCGCTGGCCTGGGTATACGCTTTTTAAAACATCTGACCCGCAACCGGATTCTGCTGCACCTGGTCGACATTGCTCCCTTCGATGGATCCGATCCCTGTGAGGGCGCCCTGTCCATTGTGCGCGAGCTGGAACGTTTCAGCCCCACCCTGGCGGCCCGACCCCGTTGGCTGGTGCTCAATAAGGTCGACCTGGTGGACGCTGAGACCCTCGCCGCCCGCCGCCGGGAGCTACTGGCGGCGCTGGACTGGACCGGCCCCGTCTACGAGGTTTCGGCCCTGAGTCACCAGGGCACCCGGGAATTGAGCGGCGACCTGATGACCCACATAGAAACTCTTGACGAAGCCATGGCCAACGATGCCGATGCCCTGGCGGCCGAGCGGCAGGCCCAGGAGAGCATGCAGCAGGAAGCGAGGGAGCGCATCGAAGCGCTGCGGGAACGTCAGGCAGAAGCCAGACGACGGGATAAATCCTCCTCCGCTGGGGAAGATGATGTGACCGTGGAGTATCGCCATTGAGCCAGCGCGATCGCAGTGAGTTACGGACTGCCCGGCGCTGGGTGGTCAAGGTGGGCAGTGCGCTGTTGACCGCCGATGGGCGGCGTCTGGACCACGGGGTTATTCACGGTCTGGTACAGCAGCTTGTGAAATTGCGGGAGCGGGGCTGTGAGGTGGTGCTGGTGTCCAGCGGTGCCGTGGCCGCCGGTGTTGTGCGGCTGGGTTTTGACGAGCGCCCCGGGGACCTGCACTCCCTGCAGGCCGCCGCAGCCGTTGGGCAATCCGCGCTGATCAGGAGTTACGAGGAGGCCCTGGCCCCCCAGGGCATAACCCCGGCGCTGGTGCTGCTCAGTCACGCGGATATCCGCGCCCGGGACCGTTACCTGAATGCCCGTGGCACCCTGGGCAGGTTGCTGGAGCTGGGCGTAATCCCGGTGGTAAATGAAAACGACTCGGTGGTCACCGACGAAATTCGCTTCGGTGACAACGACACGCTGGCAGCGTTGGTGGCCAACCTGGTGGACGCAGAGGTGCTGTTGGTGCTGACCGATCGGGATGGTTTGTATCGAGGTAATCCCGACAGTGATCCCGATGCGGTACTGGTGCCCAGCGCCGAGGTCGACGATGCCCGGCTGGACCAGATGGTGTCGGGTGGCGGCCGCTTTGGACGTGGCGGCATGATTACCAAGCTGAGTGCAGCAAGACTCGCGGCACGCTCGGGGGCCCTGACGGTTATTGCCAATGGCCGAGCTCCGGATGTTGTAAGGAGAGTGGCGTCGGGCGAGGAAGTGGGCACGCTGCTGAGCACCCAGCGCCGTCCCCAGAGTGCTCGCAAGCAATGGCTGGCAAGCCTGCTCCATGAGCACGGCAGTCTGGTGTTGGATGACGGTGCCGCCGCCATGTTGGCGACGGGGGGCAAATCCCTGTTGCCTATTGGTGTCACCTCGGTGACGGGGGATTTTGTCCGGGGCGACCTGGTGGCCTGTGTCGATGCCGGCGGCCGCCAGGTGGCACGGGGACTGGTGAATTACAGTGCTGCCGAGGCACGTAAGCTGGTGGGTCTGGCTTCCCATTTGATTCCTGAGGTGTTGGGTTATGGCGGAGATGCCGAGATCATTCATTGCGACAACATGGTGAGCCTGTGACCGGCGCCCAAGTGCTTCTGATGATCTACGTGCCGGCCATTTTCATGGCCAGCGTTCTGGGGGGTTGGTTGCCCCGCCGGTTCCGTATGACCCACACCCGAACCCAGCTGGTGATGAGCCTGGTGGCGGGGCTGATGCTGGGCGTGGCTTTCTTCCACCTCATACCCCACGCCGTTCTGGCGGACGCGGCGGATGTGGACTTTGCCATGGCCTGGGTGATGGCGGGTTTGGTGTTTATGTTGTCCCTGCTGCGGCTGTTTCATTTTCACCAACACGATTTCGCCGACCCGAGTGAGTCCTGCGACCACGCCCCTGCCAATGGGCATAGCCACGAACATGCCCATGACCACGGCCACGCTGGCCCACCGGGGGGTTCATTTACCTGGCTGGGATTGCTGTTGGGCTTGAGTATCCACACCGTTGTCGATGGCATCGCACTGGGCGCCATCATGAGAGCCGACCCGGAGCTCAACGCCGGCTTGCTGGGATTTGGGGTCTTCCTGGCTATTCTGTTGCACAAACCACTGGATGCACTCTCCATTGAAACGGTTTTGGCGGCGGCCGGGCATTCGGCCCGACAGCGTCACTGGATCAATCTGGGGTTTTCCCTGCTGTGCCCGCTGGTTGCGGTCTTGTTCTGGTATTTCATGGCATTAACGCCCCTGGATGGGCGGGTGTTGGCTGCGGCGCTCGCCTTCTCGGCCGGGGCCTTTATCTGCATTGCCCTGGGGGACCTTCTGCCGGAAATCCAGTTCCACAGTCATGACCGGGGGAAGTTAACGCTGCTGTTCCTGTTGGGTATCGCCCTGGCCTGGGCTATCGGTGCCGTTGAACCCGCCCATGGTTTGTAACCGGCGATAGCGCCGCCCCGGGGCTACTGGTCTGCCCCAAGCTTCAGGGCCTGGCTGCGGGTCTCGCTGGCGTCATAGGCCGGCTGCTCCCAGCCCGTGAGTTCCCGGGTTACCAACGCAGCCAGGGTATCCAGATGCAGGTCGCCGGCGTTGAGGCAGGGAATGTACTCGTAGCGTGAGCCACCTGCCTCCAGAAAATAGTCGCGATTCTCCATGCCGAGGTCGTCAAAGGGTTCGAGGCCGTCGGCAGAAGAACGGGGGCAGATGATTTGCAGGGATTTGACGCCGGCCTCGGGCAGGGCTTTCAGGGTCTCGTCGGTATAGGGCTTCAACCACTCTTCACGACCAAACCGGGACTGGAAGGTTGACAGGTAATCATCGGGGGCCAGGTCCAGCGCTTCCGCGACCAGCCGTGTGGTTTTGTGGCACTGGCAGTGGTAGGGGTCGCCGTTGACCAGATAGCGCTGGGGGCTGCCGTGGTAGCTGAAAACCAATTTGTCGGCCCGGCCGTGCTGTTGCCAATGTTCCCGGATGGAGGTGGCAATGGCATTGATGTAGCCGGGGTCGTCACAGTAATTGGCGATGAACCGGAAGTCCGGCAGCCAGCGCCTGCGCATGAAATCCGAAGCGACCTCATCAAATGTTGAGCCTGTGGTCGGGCCCGCGTACTGGGGGTAGAGAGGCAGCACAACCAGACGCTGTACGCCGGCGGAGAACAGGTCCTGCAGCACGCTGGGTATGGAGGGATTGCCGTAGCGCATGGCGCCCCTGACCATCACATGGGGCCCGACACTGTGCTGCAGTCGCTCCTGTACCCCGGCTACCTGATCCAGCAGGTGATACAGCAGAGGCGAGCCCCGGTCAGTCCATACTTCACTGTAGGCCTCCGCAGACCGGCGGGGGCGCGTGTTCAGGATTATGCCGTTGAGGATCAGCCACCAGATCAGCCGGGGTACCTCAACGACCCTCGGGTCGCTCAGGAATTGCTTGAGGTACGGGCGCAGGGCTTTGGCCGTGGGCGCCTCGGGGGTGCCCAGGTTGGTGAGCAGCACCCCGGTTAACGGCGGGGTGCCGTGGTCGTAGCCATTTGAACCGCGATAGCTCATACCGTTTCCCGGTTGAAAGTCGTTTCCCCGAATACGGGTGCCAGCACACCCCGGATGTTCATGGGGCCGCTATTGTACGCCGCCAGCACCACCGGGTTACAGCAGCTCGACCTCGTGGTATAAAAACCTACTCAAGATTCAAAAATTACCGCCCCGGCACAGCCGGCAACTGCTCTATACAGGAATTGGCCATCGCCCATGAGCCTTGATTTCGACAGCGCCCGTCTACCCAATCCCCACCTGACAGAACTCCACCATGCCTGGCGTGCACAGCTTCGCAAGTTCATCGATACCGAGATCATGCCCTACGCCGATGACTGGGACGAGGCAGGTGCCATACCCATTGAACTTTGGCCGAAGGCCGCCGAGGTCGGGCTGTTGGGGCTGGGCTATCCGGAGGCCTACGGGGGAACCCCAGGCGACACCTGGCTGGGGGAAATCGCTGCAGAAGAATTGGGCCGGGTCGGCGCCGGAGGCATCAACGCCAGCCTGATGGTGCATAACATCGGCCTGCCCCCGGTCATGAACTGGGGCTCGGAGGCCATGAAGAACGCACTCGCCCCGGCCATTCTTCGGGGCGAAGCATGGATATCACTGGGCATCACGGAGCCCGGCGGAGGTTCCGACGTTGCCAATCTCCAAACCACGGCGGTTCGCGACGGTGACGACTTCATCGTCAACGGTTCCAAAACCTATATCACCGGCGGCATGCGGGCCAACTGGGTGTCCACTGCAGTGCGTACCGGCGGTGAGGGTGCCGGGGGCGTTTCCATGCTGCTGATACCCACTGATGCAGAGGGATTTTCCCGCACCGCCCTGGATCGCAAGCAGGGTTGGTGGGCGTCGGATACCGCCACGCTTTATTTCGATAATGTGCGGGTGCCAGCCAGTAACCTGATTGGCGAGGAAAACCAGGGCTTCAAGGTCATCATGACCAACTTCAACAGTGAGCGTATGGGCATGGCGATCCTGATGGAGGCCTCGGCCCGGGTGTGCCTGGAGGAGGCGGTGGCCTGGGCCCGGGAGCGGCGCACCTTCGGCAAGCGCCTCGGGGATCACCAGGTGATTCGCCACAAAATTGCCATGATGAAACAGAAAATCAATGCAACCCAGGCCTATATCCGGGTTTGTAACGAGTCCATAGAACGGGGCGAGCCGAATCCCGCCGATATTGCCCTGCTGAAAGTCCAGGCCAGCGAAGTGATGGAGTTCTGCGCCCGGGAGGCACTGCAGATACTGGGTGGTTTGGGTTTTATGCGCGGCAGCCGGGCGGAGCGTATCTACCGTGAGGTCAGGGTCAATGCTATTGGTGGTGGGTCAGAGGAGATCATGCGCGATCTCGCATCCCGTCAGTACGGTCTTTAACAAGGGGAGCCAAGATGGCTGAGTCGAAAGAAGCACTGCAAACCTTCCAGCGCGATGTCGCCGCCTGGATGAAAGAAAACGTACCCGGCGACCCGGGCTTCCTGCTGCCCCTGAGTTTTCTGGAGGTGGGGACCGAGCAGCAGCTCGATTTTCTCAGGGCCTGGCAGAACAAACTCTGGTCTGCGGGCTTCCTGGGCATGCACTGGCCCTCGGAATACGGTGGCCAGGGCATGGACCCCGCCTACCAGGGGGTGGTGGACCGTGAGCTTGGCCGCTTCAATGCACCGATCATTTTCAACACCATAGGTCTGGGCTGGACTGGGCCGCTGCTGTTGGAGATGGGCACAGAGGCGGAGAAAGCCAAGTATCTGAAACACATACTGTCGGGGGATGAAATCTGGTGTCAGGGATTCTCCGAACCCGATCACGGTTCCGATCTTGGGGCCGTGCAGACCCGGGCGGTGCGCGATGGTGACGATTACGTCATCAACGGCTCAAAGATATGGACGACCCTGGGCAACTATGCCGATCACATGATCCTGTTGGCGCGCACTGACACCACTGCCGAGCGCAAGTACGACGGTCTGTCGTTTTTCCTGTCGCCCATGAAAGTCGCTGGGGTCGATGCCGTGCCAATACGCAAGGTCACGGGTGAGTATGGCTTCAACCAGGTGTTCTTTACCGATGCGCGCATACCCGCTGAGACCTTGATGCTGGGTGAGGGCAAAGGCTGGGGTGTGGCGATGAAAACCCTGGAATACGAGCGCGGGGTTACAGCAGGTCAGGCTACGGGGCATTGGATGGTCTCGATCCAGATCGACGACCTGATCGATGACCTCCGGGATTTTGAGCGCGACGGTGCACCGCTGTTTGACGATCCCTCGGTGCGGGACCAGGCCGTGGGTCTGATTATGGATGCCAAAGCCCTGTCCCTGTCGGGGCGACGCATGGGCATCCCGGCACTGACCAGCGATTTTCCCATGGGCCTGCCCCTGTCTTCCAAGTACCGCGGCACCGAGTGGGCGCGGCGCATGAAGCTGTTCGGTGCCGCGATGCAGGGTGCCGGCAGCGCGCTGTACGTGGACGATGGCGATGCACACCGGGGCGGTTTCTGGCAGCGCGCTTACTTTTCCAATTTCGGTGCCACCATTGGCGGGGGTACCAGCCAGGTTCAGGCGAATATCATCGCCGAACACGTATTGGGCCTGCCCAAGTAGAGGAGAATGATGATGACGTCAGTACTTGGCAGTGTGTCCCTCAAGTTCAGCGAAGAGCAGGGCATGCTCATGGACGTTGCCCGGGGATTTCTGCAGGACAAAGCCCCCACCGACAAAATTCGGGAATTTCTTGAATCGGAGCAGGGTTACGAGGCCAGCCTATGGAGCGAGATGGTTGATCTTGGCTGGACCGGGATCGCCCTGCCGGAAACCGTAGGTGGCGCCGGTTTGGGTCTGGGTGCCGTGGTGCCGGTGATCGAGGCCATGGGGCACGCTCTGTTGGGCACGCCGCTTATCGATACCACCCTGGCGGGACAACTGTTGTTGCGTGCGGGCGGCGCCGGTGACGAGGATCTGCTTGGCAATATTGCGGCGGGCAAGATTGCGACCGTGGCCTATCTGGACGGCTCCGATTGGGGCGCCGAAAACACCGGGCTGCAGATTGCAGCGGATGGTGTTCTGACCGGCACCAAATACCTGGTCGGCAGTGCCGGGGAGGCGGACACCTTCCTGGTTGTGGGCAACGCAGGTGGTGAACCCGCGGTCGCTGTTGTTGAGGCGTCGCAACTGGATGCCAGTGCCATTGCGGGCAACACCCTCATCGACCTTACCAAGCGGACAGCGAAGGTGGATTTCAGCGGTATTGTGGCGCGCAGCGTGCTCACTGGAGACAAGGTGCAGGCCGCCTTGAGGGACTTCCGGTTGCTGGGCGCCCTGCTGGCGGCGGCGGAGGCCACCGGCAGCGCTGCCCGCTGTCTTGAGGTGATTCTCGATTACCTCAAGACCCGCAAGCAGTTCGGTAAACTGATTGGCTCCTACCAGGCGTTGAAACATCCCTCGGTGGACATTTACTGCGGGGTCGAAGACGGCCGCAGCTTTTGTTATCACGCCGCCTCCCTGCTCGGTGATGATGCCTTCGGCCGGGACGCGGAGATCGCCTGCCGCATGGCCAAGGTATCCGCTGGCGAGACCATGGCCCATGCTGGGGATCGCGCGGTCCAGTTCCACGGCGGTATAGGCTTTACCTGGGATTGCGATTCCACCCTGTTCATTCGGCGGGGCCAGTGGAGCCGGCAGGTATTCGGGGATGCCATCCATCATCGCAAGCAGTTGGCAGCGCTGCTGTTGGACTGACACCGATCTGTTCATGATCCTTGCCTGGGGCGGGTAGTCCGGTCCCACAGCGGTGGCGTAGGACAGCCATGCCCAGGGATAAATCCATTCGACGCGGCGCCTTCGGTCGTGGTCTCAGCCTGACCCTTGCCGGTGCCCGGGCCGGGGGGGCTTTTGCTTTTGATGGCGCAGTTCGGCGCATCTGGGGGGACGAATCCGGTAACTCGGACCGCCTGGAACGGGAGGCCCAGCGCTTCGCCAACCGGCTGGGTGAGCTCAAGGGCAGCTACGTCAAGATCGGCCAGTTGTTTGCCCTTCTGGGGGAACATTTCCTGCCAGCGCCACTGACCCGGGCCCTGCACGGCTTGGAAGCCGAAACCCGGCCGCTGTCATGGCGTCATATGGAACCCGTATTTCAGGAGGCGCTGGGTGCGGGCTTCTCGGCCCTTACCATAGAACGCCGGGCGCTTGCCGCTGCCAGCCTGGCCCAGGTGCATCGGGCCACGATCGATGCCACCGGCGAGGCCGTGGTCGTCAAGGTGCAGTATCCCGATCTTGCGGATCTACTGGATGAGGATTTTCAGGCGGTGGTCAGGATGCTGCGTCTGGCTAAGTGGATTCCCGCAGGCAGGGACTTTGATTCCTGGCTGAATACCCTGCACCAGCAGCTGCGAGCTGAAATCGATTACCCCCGGGAATTGGCCGTGGCCCGGCAAATGGCTGCCGGGTTGACGGCCCACCCCGACCTCAATGATAACGATGTCGAGGTCTGCGTCCCGACTTTTTTTGATGCTTTTTCCGGAGCAGGTTGCCTGACCATGGACTACGTAGCGGGCTTCCGTGCCGGGTCAACAGAGGTCGCAGGGCTACCCCAGGAACGGCGCAACGCCCTTGGCAGGCTCATGTTGAGGCTGTTTTTCGTCGAGGTCTTTGATCTGGGGATCATGCAGACGGACCCTAACTTTGGCAATTACCTCATCAGCGCAGAGGGTGACCGGCTCACCCTGCTGGATTTCGGGTCTGTGGTGGTGCTGGACGAGCCCCTGCGCCGGGCCCTGTGCGACACCATCGTCGCCGGGTGCCAAGGGGAAGAGCAGGCGCTGTTCGACGCATTGGAGCGCCTGGGCTGCCTGCCCGCGGACGCGGGAAGTCACGCAAGGGATACCTTCCGCACCTTTATTTGCAATTTGCTGGAGCCCCTGGGGCATCCCGACACATTGCCCCCGGAATATTTAAACAGCGCCGGGGAGTACTGCTGGGGCCGCTCAGAACTGATCAATCGCACCGGGCGGCAGGTGGCCCGGGCTGTCGCGAGCAGGGAGTTTTCCATACCCAGTGGCGACTTTGCGATGGTGGCCCGCAAGCTGACCGGCGTATTTACCTTTATTTCGGTACTCGATGCTGAGTTCAACGCCCATGACATCGTCGCGCCTTACCTGCAGCGGTCCCGGTCCAGCGTTGAGCAGGCCGTCAGCGGACGACGTTCCAGGAGGCGGACATGACAGAGAGCAGTCGGGCGGTTCCCAGTGGCCGGGCGCGGCGCTTTGGCAAATTTGCCCGGCTGGCCGGAGGCGTGGCGACCAACATGCTCACCGAAGGGGTCCGCCAGGTGGCCTCCGGCAACCGGCCCAGGGCCCGTGACCTGTTGCTGACCCCGGGCAATGCCCGGCGCCTGACCAAGCAGTTGGCGGAGATGCGTGGTGCCGCCATGAAACTGGGTCAGATATTCTCCATGGACACCGGGGATTTCCTGCCCCGGGAACTGGCGGATATCCTGGCGACGCTGCGCGACGCGGCCTACGCCATGCCGGAGGACCAGCTGGAGTCGGTACTGACGGATGCCTTTGGTCCTGGTTATGGCAGCAAACTGAAGAACTTTGAACGCCAACCCTTTGCGGCGGCCTCCATCGGGCAGGTGCACCGTCTCAGCACCCGGGACGGCCGGGCCGCGGTGCTCAAGGTCCAGTATCCAGGCGTTCGGGAGAGTATCGACTCCGATGTAGATAACCTCGCTACCCTGCTGCGGGTGTCCGGGTTGTTGCCCAAGCACATGGATATCGCGCCGCTGTTGGCTGAGGTGAAGCTGCAGCTCCGGGAGGAGGCCGACTATGAGCAGGAGGCCCGCTACTTGAATGCCTTTGTCCGGGCGCTGGGGGACGACGAGCGTTTCCTGCTGCCCCGGGTTATTCCGTCCCTGAGTTCATCCCGTGTGCTCGGCATGACCTACGTGCCAGGCATACCCATTGAGGATGTGGTGCATGAGGACCCGGACGAGCGCAATCGGGTGCTGTCGCTGCTGTTTGAGTTATTGTTGGTGGAGATGTTTGAGCTGCGTTTGGTGCAGACCGACCCCAACTTTGCCAATTATCGCTACGACCCCGACACCGGGCAGGTCATTCTTCTGGACTTTGGTGCGTCGCGGCGTTTTAAGGCCGGCTTTACCGGCGCCTACCGGGATTTGCTGCGTGCCACAGTGGCCCATGATCGGGCAGGCATGGCCCGGGCAGCGGAACGGATAGGTTATACCTTGGGTCCCGAGGGGTCTTCTTATCGGGAGACCTTGCTGGAGCTCGCCACCCTGGTTCTGGCCCCGCTCACCGTCGACGAGCCCTACGATTTCGCCCACTCCACCCTGCCCGGGGAATTGGCCGCCCGGGCCGGTGAGATCCAGGACTTCAGGGAGTTCTGGGAGGTGCCCCCGGTGGATGTGGCCTATATCCATCGCAAGATAGGGGGCCTCTTTATGCTCGCCACCCGCCTGGGCGCCCAGGTCAATATGCATGAATTACTGCTGCCCTGGTTGGAGGATTAGCGCCGGGGGCAGGGCGGGCGGCTGGTCGCGTACCCATCCTGTCGACCTGTATTGCTGGTCTGCAAACCGGGTAGGCTCGTAGACGCGCCATGACCGTACGCAACCTTATCCTCGTGCTGGGTGAACAGCAAAACAAGACAAAAAACCCACGTCACCCACACCACAAAAGCAGAAGCGGGGCGGGGGGGCGGCCGGAGCG
>JAAXJC010000077.1:15979-17128 GCA_012270045.1 Luminiphilus sp. | reverse complement strand
TCGAAACGGCAGTACTCCCGCGCAAACCGGATAAGGGTATCGTCGGTGGTATGGAGTATGGGTTTCCCCGAGCTGTCCTTGTCAACGATCGGCGAGCCGCCCACCAAGCCCGGGATCTCAAGATAGCAGTATTGGTGTGACGGCTTTACCCAGTCACCTGATTCAAATACCCGCCCGGTGACCACGATCTCGCCGCTATCCGTTGGCACTTTGGTAAAGGCGGTGTACTCCTTGTCTGGGGGCAACAGTGCATCCGCCCGGGGGGTTTCCAGCACCAGCGCATCACGTGCCTCCAGCTTTTGCAGATCAGCCCTTATTTCACGGCTTTCCTCAGGCGTGGACACCGCTGTTTCTGTGATCTGTAAAGACTCGGCGGTCTGCGCCAAATTGCCCTGTACCACTTCCAATGGTTCTCTTTGGGGTGGTACGGCGCTCACGTAGATGTACCACGCCAGCGCCAGCAGCACGGCCAAGCCCCCGATGCCAAGGCTCACATGGAGAAAGATCCTGGAGTAACGCGACCAGTTCTCGGCGCGGTACTTGTCTACCTCGAGATCAATGGCTCGATTGACGCTGCGGTAGTTGTAGATCACCTCCTCGGTCATTCACTGGCCTCCGCGGAGTCATCGTCGGACTTCTCCACCCCCAGCTTCAGCAGCTTGGGGTCATTGGTGTAAAACGGAACGTGGACAATTTCTTTTCTGATGGTTTGGATCGGAACTTCGTGCCTGACAACGCGATCCACCGGCACCTCTTTGGTAATTTCCTTAATGCGCTCTCTGATGATGGGTTTGCGATCGAGCCGCCGACGATAGGCAACCCAGCGCCGAAAGCTGCGTACGGCCTTGCTGAGGCCATCTCTTATGGGCCGGTCATCCCTTGGGCGGTAGTCGGGTAAGCGCGGATCGCGGATAACGTTGGCTGCCATGGCCAGAATGACGCCGGTGAAGGCCACCATCGCCGCCAAGCTGGCAAACCAGACAATGGCCACATTGACCACGTAGGACTTGGGAATATCCGCCGAAGAATCCGCACCGGAGAACAGCTGGGCCATACGATATATCTGGTTGTCACCAAGAGACGTGTTGATGTCGGCTGGCGGGGCGGCCCGCGGCTCCCGGAGCGCGTGCAGTTGAGGTTCCAAGGCGG
>JAAXJC010000077.1:0-15969 GCA_012270045.1 Luminiphilus sp. | reverse complement strand
GTCTGGGAGTCGTAGATTTGCACCCCAATCCCCAAGGGGGCGCTTGGCCCAGGCGGGGCGCGGCGTACCACCCACCGAGGCCCGGAGCGCCTTCGACGCGAGCCAGCACGGCAGCGCAGTCCGACGACGCCGCCCCGGAGACCTGCTGGGCCATACTATATATCTGGTGGTCACCGACCGCCGTGTTGATCTCGTCGCGCAGGCCGACCCGCTGCTCCCTCAGCGCATCCAGTTCACCTTCCCATCCGGCGATCAGAGTGGTGTTGTTTGCCAGGATCACCAGTTGGTCATCACGTAACTGTTTGATCTCGGCAAATTGGCCGGCGAACTTTTCCTCAATGGCCATCAGTTCGCTGTCATAGGTCGCCAAAGTGCCGGCGACATCCTTTTCACGGGTACCGATGGATTGGTTGTAATCCCGGGTGATGGTTTTGATGTCTTCCTGAAGATTCGCTATGCGCCGATCGTAGTCTTCCCGGATGCGCGCCTGCTCGGTTCGGTATTGATCCGCACGGGATGAACTCGCTGTGCTGGCCCGGGCACTTTCCAGCCGCTGCCGCGCCTGTTCAACCCGCTTTTCCTGATCGGCGATGCTCTGCTCTACCCGTGTCCGGACGCTGCCTGAGTTGAAGATATTGGACGCTTCAATCTCCTCGTTGCCCTGCGCCCGGACCTCATCCAACCGCTGCTGTTCACGCTGGAAATCCTGCGCAAGCCCCCTCAAAGCAGCCTCCTGGCGACCCTCCATGGACGCAGAATCTGCGTTGAACCTGTCCGCGTGGCTGGCGAGTTCCTCGCGCTGACCAGCCCGCAGCGTAGTGACCTCCTCGCGCAGGGTGCGCAATTGCTCCTGCAGTCCCTCGGTGTACTCGCTCTGGATGCTGGCCCGAAGTTGCGCTTTACGGTCATCAACAATGGTTGTTTGTTCGGCGCGCTGTTCAGAGAGTTGGTTGTAGCGGTCTGTGTATTCGCCCTCGATTTTTTCTATGGTCAGGGAGGCCGCCCGGTCAATGCGCTCCTGAATGGGCACCATTGACTCCTCGGTGACCAGAAGTTCCTTTTGCAATCGGGTGACGCCAATGTTGAGCGCGTTGAAGTTGCGCTCAAAGCCGTTCAGGGCACTCTCAAAGGTGATCCCTGAAATCACAATTAATGACAGCAGGAATACCACCTTCCAAACCCGATGGCTGGTCTTGTAGAAGGCGTCAACGAAGGGGATTTTGGTGATTTCCACCGCCGCCACCATGAGGAACGGGACCGCCGCGATAATGATGTTGGTCCAGTCACCAAACCCCAGTGCACCCTCGCGCCCACGGTTCAGCTCGGAGAACGAGGTAGCCAGTTGCATGATGGCAATGCCGAGGCCGATGCCCACGGCAAACACTTCGATCACCCACGCGAAGCGATACAGCAGCTTGCCGACCCGCTCTCTTTCAGGAGAGATTTGCGCCAGGCCCCCGAGGCTGTCCTGGGCAGTAGGGACATTTCCTTCCATGACATTCCCTTTGCTGTTGTTCCGGCTGTTACTGTATCAGCAAGTTTTCCCGTGCAGCGCCCTTTGCCGGAAATTAGGGCTCTTTTAATTGAAAAGGGCGGCCACTAGGGCCGCCCGGGTTCTGTGCTTAGGCCTGCATCGTGTTCACGGTTGCAGTTCTACATCTACCTTATAGTGCCTACGCTCGTGGTCTCCGGTGCTGTGCCATTGCTGCCACTCAACGTAGAACTGGTTCCAGATGACGGGCCCCAGGACTTCAGGCTTCTTGCCCATCAACATGAAGTACCGCTCACCCTCAATGGTGACCTCCACTGCTTCCTCAGGCGCGGCCTTGATGACAGATTGGTAGGTGTCCACGGTGTCATCCGGATGCACGGTTGTCTGGCGCTGGTACAGACGGGCACCTGAACCACGGTAAGTCTCAAAACCGGTGTGACGGTCCAGGTTTCCGTCGGCATCGCAATCTTTGTTGCTCAACCAAACGTCATTCCACTTCATCTCCACGAAGGTATTGTTGTATTGCTGACACCACGCCGCGTCGTAGTAGTTATCGCAGTATTGCCCGCGAAACTTGCGCGCTTGATAGTTGTGGCCCCATTCGTTCACGCCGGGCTCTACCAGGTTGCCTTTGTGGGTCAGGTAGCCGTCCTTGATGGCGATACACTCTTCAGCACTGGCAGCAGTGCCCAGCGTAGCGGCCATTGCCGCTGCAATAATCCTTTTCATGCTCATCTCCTCGGTAACGCAGGCGTGCCTGCGAGTTATTCCATGTCATTGGCCCCAACAAAAAAGGGGTGGGCTTCCTGCCCAATGACACGTCCTTGATGAGGTCATGATGGTCGTTGGGATTACCGTGTGCTGTGCTCAGAAGGACAAACCCTGTGCAGTACACGCCTGGTGGCTTTGTCGCTTAAGACAAAGAGGAAACCGGCGCTTGCATGCGCCGGTCGGCAATATCGCGGTCAGCCCTTAGGCCAAGAGGTTTTGCTTTGGAGTCTGGAACGTGCGGTTAATCTTCCGTGCGCCCCAGGACGCGTTCGATGAAGTCAAGAAGATTAAAAAACGTGGAGTCGTTGCCTGATTCCGCTGAACGGTAGTCCACATTATCAACCCAGCCCTTGTCATCTCCCTGGGACACCGAAAAATCCTTTTCATAGGTCCAACTGACGGTGTGCTGCCCGCTGGGGATATCAATCGCGTCAGCGGGCTGCCAGTCCTGTTCTCCCGATATACGTGTGCTGGCGCCGCCATCCAAACTGACGCCCAGAAAGTCATAGCCCTCTTCGGAAGATACCCGCCAGTCGAAGCTCAGTGTGCCCGGGCCCTGGAGCGTGATGCTCAAGGTGCTCAATTCGTCATCGCCAATATCGCCACTGACGGCAGAGCTGCCGCCCACCGTGGACGTGGTCTCGTCCACCGTCCAGGCCTCACCTGCAGAGCCCGGCTCAAGGCCTGTCACCGTGCCGCTGTCATCGATGGCAGTGAGCACGGGTCCCAGGTTCGCCTCGAAGCTGGCCGTTACCGTCCTGTTATCGCTCAAGGTAACGGTGCACTGGGATGGATCGGGGTTGCTGTCGCAACTGCCCGCCACCCAGCCGGTAAAGGTGGCACTGCTTGCGGCTGTCGCACTAACGGTTACAGAAGAACCCGCAGGCAATGCCGCCGAAGCGGTAGTGCAATCGAGATCACATGAAATTCCAGCCGGGCTACTGGTAAGCGTACCTCTGCCAGAGCCTGTCTTCGCCGCTGTGATGCGGTTTTCGTTGTCACCCAGGGCCAGGAATGCCTGCCAGGAATTGCGCTCGAAGGCCCGGTCGAATCGACCGTACTCGTCGAGACCTTCGGGCTCCGAACAAGAAGCCGTACCACGGAACAATACGCCGATAACGCGTCCCTCCTGGTCCAATAGGGCCGACCCACTACTCCCTTGCTCCGTAGTGCCCTCGTTCCAAAGGGTGGCAATCAAATTGGCATCCGGATCACCGCTATCAAACAGGGTACCGGTGCCAACGTTTCTTTTGGTGTAGCCCTGGATTTCACCAAAGCTGATTTTTTTCAGATCACCCGCGGGGTGGTGAATTCCGAAAATATCGGTTGCTGGCAAGTCTGTAGTCCAGCCCGCGTAAAACACTGAAAAATCAATGGTCCCCCGCAATCTGAGCAGCGTGCTGTCGGTCGCGGCGTCTGTGGTCACAAGATCCGCCCCGCCAAAAACCTGCACCGCCGCACTCGAAGTGGTATCGGCATCACAGGATGACGATTCGTAGTTCCAGTAGGTCTCCAGCGTGTCTGCGGCCGCTTGACTGCTGATACAGTGATTGGCGCTCAAGTAATAGGCCTCGGAGTTGTCATCACCGTTGCTGAGCAGTTGACCTGTGCATAAATAGCTAAAGCCACCCTCCACATAGACCATTCTCGACACTGCAGAACGCAACTGCTCATATTCCTCGTAGCAAACCACGTCGAGGTTGCACTCTCCGGAGCTCTTCTCCAACGACACCATGGCATCGCGATCAAAAGGCGATACGAAAAGGTGCGAGACGGGTCCAAGCCCAAACTCAATGTCGGCGGGAGTCGCACCAACAGGGAGTCGCACAGTGGCGAACAGGGTTTCGCCCGCTGCGGTTGGAGACCAGATCAGTTGGCCGGCACCGCCAGATGTCGCCGTTTTCAGGCCGTTGCCCTCGCGCTTCGATGGCAAAGCAGGCGTGGTCGTTGACCGCCACTCACCCGCACCGTCGAAGAACACCAGGCTGGTACCGCCAGGGAAAGTCCGCAGGGCTATACCGGCACGAACCGCCTTGGCGCCAACCGAGGTGACCTCCAGGGTGATAGACCAGCCGCCATCGGCCCGTTGAATCCATTCCGGGCGCTCGCTGATGGCAACGTCCGAACCGGGTTTGGGTGCAAACCGGGGCACACCAATACGCGTTGGCTGGCCCGGCCCAGAACCCTGGGGCCACTTCAACTCCTTGGCCGAAGGCGCCTTGAGTACCGTCCGCCATCGAGGTGCTTGCGGCAACGTTTCCTGCACTGAAGCCACCCTCTCGGAACCTTCAGGGTAACGAAATGCCCCATCCCGTGACTCGGCTGCTGCCAGAGTGCTGCAGAACATGGCCGCAATCACTGTCGCCCACATAGGCAGTCTGGTAACGGTTCTGGATCGAGGGTTGCCGGAGTGGATGTTGTTCATTCTGGTTCCTGCGTAAATTTTAAGGCTCGTTCCTGAACCACAAGCATTTGTGGCTTTCACCTGATCGAGACTCGCGTCCATACTACTCTCACCTTTGGGCACTCGGTATGTACCTGCGTCACGGATCAAATGTATTCCGCTACGATGCCGAGGTCACGGCATCGAGACTGCCCGGCGAACCGGAGGAGATGACCATGGATTTAGCGTGGTTTGTAAAATCATTTGTAACCCTGCTGGTAGTGGTTGATCCAATCGGCTCTATCCCTGTCTTTATCTATGCCACCACCAATATACCAGCACAGTTACACCGTGCTTTTGCCGTGCGGGCCGTGCTCATTGCCGGTGGTGTGTTGATGTTCTTTCTCGCTCTGGGGCAACTGCTGTTGGAGGGTATCGGACTGCGTCTGGGCTCATTTCAGGTGGCGGGCGGCATCATTTTGTTTTTATTCGCACTGCAAATGATGTTCGGCGAGTCCAAGCCCAGCGCTGAAATTCATGAATCCGAGACTGACAACACAGACCACCTGGAAGGCGCAGCATTTCCACTGGCAATGCCGTCCATCGCCAGCCCGGGAGCAATCCTTGCCATTGTGGTATTGACGGACAACCACTTGGTCAGCATTACCGAGCAGGCCTTCATAGCCGCCATGCTCGTTGGGGTGTTGCTGATAACCCTGATTTTCCTGCTGGCTGCCAGCAAAATTATTCATTTCATAGGCGCAACAGGTGCCAGCGTCATCAGTCGTGTCATGGGATTGATTCTGGCAACGATTGCCCTGGACGCGGTTTTCGTAGGGCTGAATCAGTTGGGACTCATCGCGCTCCCCGCAGCCTGAAAACAAGTAGCTGGCGAACAGTTTAGAAGCCCCCAAACCGGACTTCAGGGGGTTTTATGCTGCAGACCCACCCCCGGCAACGGGTGGGCGCCCTGCTCGAACGCCAGAGACGACCGACGTTCAAACTTGAAGATCCTGGCCAGCAAAATATCGGGGAAGCTCTGCACCCGGGTATTGAAGTTCATCACCGAGTCGTTAAAACCGGCTCTAATCAGGGCGATCTCGTTCTCAAGTTTGATCAACCGCTTATGGAAATTGGCTATTACCAAATGGCCCTTGAGATCCGGGTACTTCTCCAGGAGAACTGACAGCTCATCAATGATTCTCGACTCGCGGACCATATAGGCATCGGCGGCCTTGGTGTCATTCACTTCCAGGCGATGGGCCCTGAGCTCGGCCAAGGCCGTTTGCAACCCTGCTTCGTGCTCCAGGTAGCGCTTCACCACTCGCTCCAGATCAGGGATCAGATTTGCGCGTTTTTTGAGTGAGACATCGATGTTTGCCCAATTACGATCACACAGCTGGCGCAGAAATATGAGGTCGTTGTACATAAGTACTGTCATCAGCACCGCGAGGAAGAAGGGTGCAATCAGCGATGCCATTACAAAGTCTACCGAGGAGAAATCGCCGTTACTGCCGGCAACCCAAAGGCCAACCCCGAACAGCAGGCTGATACCCAGACTCAACAGCAGCATGGCCTTTGAGGCCTTCATGAACATCACTTCTGCTTCCGAGCGATTTGAAATGATGTAGGGGGACTCCCTGTCGTGACTCAGCACCAGGGACTCCCCGGTTGTCTTGTCAGTTTTCGCCTTACCCAACAAATAGAGGGCATCACCAGGCTCAAGACGCCGCTCGGTGTAACGCTTGCCACCGCTGGTATTGCGACTGCGGTGCTTGGTTATGACCTCCGCCTTGGTAGGGAATACCCGCAGTCGCCCCTCCTCATCCTCGCAATAAAAAGGCTGCTTTTGGATTTCTTCGTGTATTGTCACCCACCGCGTTCTCTTGCCGGAACCTTTCTTTTTCTCAATCAGATAGTGATACCAGGTACAGTCTCTACCGCTGACCGGACCCGTCAGGCACGCCTGCTCGTCCCCCGCCACCAGCTTCCCTTTTAGTTCCGTAAGACCAAAGACGACACCTGCGGTTTTGCTGGTCGGCAGGTTCTCCTGCATACGTTTGACCCTGATCAGTCGGAATGCCAACCACGCCAGAACCGCTATCACTACCAGTGCACCGATGGTGAGTAGCAGCTGTTTAGCCACACGGGTGGACTGAAAAGCCTCCATGTCGCGGTCAGCAAGCCGCTGTTGATCATCGGGTAAGGCGATCACAGGGGGCTTGGCCTTGGCGAGCATCAGAGCGTAGGGTTTTTCCGGAAAGCGGTTGATCTGCTGCAGATAACGAGCTCGCACCTGATAGGCGGTGTTGCGCCAGCCATTTATCTTCTCCCGCTCCAGGGCAGTGAGTGATGCATATTCTGGACGGCGAAGATCAAAGGGCTGCTGCCAACCCGGAAAGGCAATACCGTGTCGCGCCAAAACAGATTCGATCAATTTTTCTGTGCGCTGCAGTTGACCAACAACACGGTCATAACCGTTCTGCACATCTGATTCCAGGCTCTTGAGACCATAGCTGATCAACAAACCACTGCTGGCAAGGGTGATCAGCACGAGAAATAACAGCACCCTGTGCAGACGCAGCGCGTAGATCAGTGCAAAACACATCAGCACCAACAGGGACACGCCGGCCCATAAGCGCAGGATGGCGCTCACACTGAGATCACTGCGCTCCGCGGCACCGGTGAAGCTGGAGATGATTGACAGGTAGTCACCCTTTTCAACAAAGCTCACAAAGGCTGGCTCCTCGTCCAGATGGAGCCAGCCGAATACCGTGATCACCTGGCCGGGCTCAATCCGCCACTCTGTGTAGCGCAGGTCACCGGCTATTTGCTGGAAACTTTGGCGCACTGACCAATCAATCCGTCGGCCCTGGTTTTGCGAGCGAATCTCGGCGCGACCACTGTTGTCGACCAAATAAAAATCGACGGCTTGGGACTCCTGCTGAATGGTGCGCCAGCTGCGATCGCCATCGGAGTCCCGATACTCTTCCTCAACCCGGTAACGGTAGTAGACGCTCTCAGTATTGGAACGCGGTGCACTGAGTGTTGCAGCGCCCGGCTGGACCGACCCCCGGATGTGGCTCTCGCCACCTGTCGCGCCCAGAATCGAGGTCAGGGGTATCCGCTCCAGCACGCGAAAATCAAGCACATGTTGAAAGCCGCTATCACCCAGCTCCAAGGCCAGGAAACCCAGTACCGCCGCCGCCAGACCAGCCAATAAGCGCTTAAACCCTTCCATAAAAGCAAACCGATGCCGACTTACTGTCGCCCAATACTAGCAACTCATCGCAATTTGTCTGTCTGTTGCTACTGAGGGTACTACCGTAATCTTGGGAGCCACCCGCTATCCCACGAGGACAACCATGCCGCGGGCTGCCCCAGCCGCCAACTGCTGCTTATCATGGGAGCCGGGGTAGCCATAAGCCATCGTGGTCAATGGTGTACCCAAGATTTGGGATCGATGTCTGTGCCCCAACGGTGGCGGCCGATGAAAACAGCGCTCGTTGCCTCGATGCCAAAATTGGCAAGCCCAGCGAACCAGTGAGTGGGCCTCAGGTCATTCAAGGAGGAATAGAATGACAGTGAATATAGACCACCCTTTTGATGCCTCCGCAGATCAGTTGTGGGACATATTGGGCACACCAGACCGTGTTGATTGGGTGCCAGGGGTGAATCACTGTATGTTGGAGGGCGACGTTCGCTCGCTCAAGCTGCCGGGGGCCGGCGACATCAAAGAACGCATACTATTGCTCAGCGCTGAGCGCCGCTTCATAGAGTATTCGTGTTTTGAGGCACCGGGGACCCTTCAATCACACCATGCGAGTATGGAAGTTCGCCCCACGGCCAGCGGCTGCCGACTGCTATGGCGGGCAGAAGTCACCCCGGTCGAGCTGGAAGACTTTGTTCGCACCAGCATGGAGGCCTGCCTGGTGCAACTGGAACAGTTGTTGGCGCCGTAGCTAACGCACGGCAATTGATGAGCGACTGCCCGACAATCACCCGGACCCAGCACCATAACGGAGTTTTTCAGGGCATCGGAGCAAAAATTCGCCCTGGCCACGACGGAAAACCACCCAGCCCCCGTACAATAACCATTGTTTCGATTTAGATGTGACCCTATGCCTCACCCACACCTCGGTACGCTGACTGCACAACGCTCTTACCCAAACACTGCCGCCCTGACGTTTTTCAGGTGGCTGGTAGTTCCCATGATGTTGCTGGTAACTCCAACCGTATGGTCCGACCCAATGGGTCGATTCGGCTCGTTACTACAGGCCGTACAGACAGTAAGAGCCCCTGACACCGGGGACGAAGAAGGTCCTGGCAACGGCACACCCGTGGTCACTGCGGCGCCTTCCTATGAGGTGCTATTGGACAGCGATATTGTTTACGCGAACGGACTGAGCCGTAACAGCTCCAGCACCTCTGCAGTTGAGCAATCCCAATTCCTGGATGTCTACCAGCCTGACAACGACTCTGGGAACCGGCCTGTCTTCATGTTCATTCACGGGGGCGGCTTCAAGGGCGGCACCAAAACCAAACCAGAAATTGTCGAGATGGCCGATTACTTTGCCTCCCGAGGATGGGTTTTTGTGTCCGTCGATTACCGGACTGCAAGTGACCTGGGGACAATAGACGGACTTTCATCTGAGGAAGTGCTGGGCTTTTATACCGGCATCGCGCCTCTTGAATGGATTGAGTTCAGTCTGGCAGGCGCCGAGACACCAGATGAAGTGACCCAGAGCGTCGCAATGTATGCTGCCCAGCGAGACTCCAAAGCGGCTCTGCGTTGGCTTGTCGCCAACGCTGCCGCTTACAACATCAACACAGACTATATTTCCGTGGGAGGGGCTTCAGCCGGCGCCAGCACGGCCCTCACCCTGGGCGCTTCGGAACTGGAGGACTTCCGGGATGAAATACTCCTGACCGATGACCCGACACTGGCCAGCACCAACCTCGACACAGGCTATTCGGTACAGAGCGTGGTGTGGTTCTGGGGGGCGAGGATAAAGCTGCAGTTGTTTGAAGCCATATACGGGTTGAATCGCTTCGACGGCAGCGACCCTGAATTATTCATGGCCCACGGCACAGCCGATGTGAATCCCGCCACCCCCTTTTCAGAAGCCACTGAAGTGCAGGCAATTTATGATCCTCTGGGGGTTCACAACGAACTGGCTCCCCTGGAAGGGAAAGGCCATGGCGCCTGGAGCGCTACCGTGGACGGTAAAAGCTTGTCCGACTTGTCCTTCGACTTTCTGGTGGCCAGGCAGAATTTGACTGTCGAGTAGCAGGGAGCACAACCACCCAGCTTCGCAAAGCCGTTCCTGCGGTTGAATTGAATCCAGCCCAGGTTGGCTGACGTCAATTCCGACCGGCTCTGGATCAGCAGCCGCCGGTACCCGCTTTAACACCGGGCTATATCGGCTGGCATTTTGAGCAGGTATAAATTCTTCGGGAGTTGGCGGTAGCCCGCTGGATTTTGGTTTTGCATATTCGGCATGGCTGACTGGCGCGACCAAAGACAAAAAAACGGGCCTTGCCGTAGCTGGCGCCCTTTTTCTTCAGCGCCTTGTATTGCCGTTCCGGCAGCGTCACTCCAGCCAGGGCGTAGCTGCGCTGACTAATCTCCAGGGTAGTTCGGGCGAGCTTGCCAATTTGCCCCCTGCTGAGTTCCCGCGCTTTGCACGCCGGGTTGATGCCGGCGACAAACAGGATTTCGCTGCGTAGGTAATTCCCCAGCCCCGCAAGAAACGCCTGGTCGAGGTACACCGAATTAAGCGCCCGCCCTGCAAAAGCCTTACTGTTCAGACGCTCTGCCACATCCCGCCAGCTGAGGTCCGGGTTGAGAATATCCGGGCCAATGCGCTGCAAGAAAGGGTGTGCTTCGATGTCCTGGGTTTGCCACACACTGATGTCCGACGCGCTGTACAGCAGCGCGCTGTGCTGTTCGGTGTGTATGGCGAGCCGAAGCTGACGGTTCGTGTTGGGCAGCTTGTCACGCTTCACCACCCGCCAGACACCGTACAGTTGGTTATGCGAGTAAATGGTCAGCCCCGAATCAAAATGGGTTAGCAGGGCTTTGCCCCGGGTCTCCAGGGCGAGCACCCGACTGCCCTTGAGGGGCCGTGCATATTTCTTCAGTGGCCGCAGTCCAAACTCGATTTTTTCGGCTGTCCTGTCTTTCAGCACCGCCTCAATTTTATCCGCGGCACGGCGTATTTCTGGACCCTCGGGCATGGGGTGTAACCTGTCCTATCGTGTTGTCACAGCACCCAAGGGTAGCGAATATGCTGCCGCGTCGTTACAGACCGTGTTGTTTTGGAGGGCGCGGGAAGCGGGGTCGCCTGAGGCTGCGGTTCAGGCTATGGTTCGCCACCGGGACCCGATGCGCCGAATCCGGCAGTCGGGACTGGTCATTTAATCAGAAGGGAATTCCAGGACGTGATAAACGGCACCACAGCACCGGGTTTTGAAGCGGTAAAAAGGTCATTTGAACGGCAAATGCGCACCCTTGCCGAGGAGAATGCGCAGCTCTGTGTGTACCACCGCGGGGAAAAGGTGGTGGATCTCTGGTATTCAAAGCATTCGGATCCTGGATTCGGTCCGGACTCACTGGTCAATGTCTTCAGCAGCGGCAAAAGCCTGGAGGCCATTGCCATGGCGTCGTTGGTGGGCAGGGGTTTGCTCAGTTACGAAACCAGAATCAGCGAACTGTGGCCGGCATTCGGTGCCGGGGATAAAGCGCAGGTTCGGGTAGCCGACCTGATGCGCCACGAGGCCGGCCTCGCAACCTTCGATACCCCGGTTGACGTCGACGATCTGCTTCCGGACAACATAAAGGCCAACCGGGTGGGGCGGATCATCGAGGGCCAGAAACAGCACTTCCGATCAATCGAGACGGGACCGCGGGAATACCACGCGATGACCCGGGGCTGGATAGCCAACGAGGTGTTCCGCAGGGTCGACCCGGCCGGTCGCACCATCGGTGAATACCTCGCCGAGGAGATCAGCGGCCCACTGCAGGCCGACGTGGTGGTGGGCCTGAATGGGGGACAACTGGCACGGGTCAGCGACATTACACCCCTGGGCATCTGGCGCCACCTGGGAGCGAGCTTTCGGCCCAAGTTCCTGGGACGCCGGGTGCAGCACAACTTTCTGCAAGTGATGGCGCGATTGTTGAAAATCCTCGGCTCTGTTCGCCGGGGGGCCGCGGCCCGTATGCCACCGGTCAAGGGTATGCAGGGTGTCAGTTTCTTCAATGACAAGCGCATGCGACAGGGGGAGACGCCTTCCGCCAATGCCCATGCGTCGGCCCGGGGACTGGCGCGCATAGCAGCCATGATGGCCGCGGGGGGCGAGTTGAACTCGGTTGAGTGTCTGGGCACACCCGCCTGGCAGGCGCTGCACCAGGATCCGGAGCCCGCGAGCATGGGCGGCGTGCTGCCGACGCGTTTTACCCAGGGTGGGGTGGACCAGTTTCTACCCAGCCCAGAGGGCAGCCACTGGTTCACCCGAGCCCTGAATGACGGGCGCGGGGGTTTTTACGGTTGGATGGGGTTGGGTGGCTCCATCTTCCAGTGGCACCCGGAGTCTGAGATCGGATTTGCCTTTGTTCCAACCTCCCTGCACCTGCTGGACTTCGTCAATGAGCGGGGAAAGATGCTACAGGCCACGGTCCTTGAATGTGTCCAGGGGACAGTCGCTCCCTGATCGGGATGAAAATTCGAAGCATCGCAGGTTACCGGGGCGATACCCTGCCGCAGATTATGGCTGCACCACCTCGCTGGAGTTGTCGCGGCAGATTCCCACACCCAGCCAGTAACCCGCGCTCGCTCCCCAGACTGCCAGTCAGAAAACCTGGTGTGTGCAGCGGCAAGCCAGCGTGAGGCCCTTTTCCAAAACCGGCAGGTTATGAGAGATTACAGCCATCAGGTGAAGTACAGCTCCGCCGGGCTGACTCACCCCACGGAAGGAGATTCTTCATGTTCGTAACCACCACAGATGACATCCCGGGCCGCACTATTACAGCCTGCCATGGCGTGGCCTCGGGTAGCACAGTCAGGGCCAAGCACGCCGGCAGGGACATTATGGCGGGCCTCAAGAACATCGTTGGCGGAGAGCTCAAAGGCTATACAGAGCTACTGAATGAGGCCCGGGAGGAGGCCTACCAGCGCATGCTCGACCAGGCCGTTCAAATGGGTGCCAATGCGGTGGTTAACGTCCGCTTCTCGACCTCTTCGGTGGCTGCCGGGGCGTCCGAAATCTACGTCTACGGGACAGCGGTAACCGTCGAGGGCTGAAGGACAATGATAGACCTGATTATTTTCCTGGGCCTGATTACCACCGGCTATGTGGTCGGCCAGACGCTGGAGCGGCGCCATTACCGCGCCATAGAGCAGCGGGAAGCGGCGCTGCTGGCACTGCCGACCACTTCAACAAAGCGCTCCTTTGGCACCGTGCCCCCGGGCACGCGCTCGGAACTGGTCCAGGGCGCCTGCTGCATCTCCGTTGACTACTTCAAGCGGATAGCGGCGTCGCTGCGGCAACTGTTCGGAGGCCGGGTCAGCAGCTACGAGACGCTGGTGGACAGGGCTCGCCGGGAGGCCATCCTGCGGCTGAAAGAAGGCGCCGGGGATGCCCACCAAATCATCAACCTGCGGCTGGTCACCTCCTCGATCACAAAAGGACAAAGAGGCCAGGTGGGGGCAATAGAAGTGCACGCCTACGCAACGGCACTCTACGACCACTGACTTGGACTACTCGCCAAAGCTGCCCGAGCACAATGTAAACGTCAGCCAGGGGCACCCGCTGGCAGAATTTTTCCCGCTGTTGGTGGCGACCATCGTCATTTTTCTGGTGGTGGTCGGATTGGCCGGGTTATTGGTAGACCAGGCGGTGACCTACATTGACCCGGAACTGGAGTCGGAACTGTTTGCATCGTCACCGGCCCAGTATGACTTTGAGGTGGAAGCCTCGTCGGAGCGAACCGCTTTCCTGCAGGGCCTCGCCGATGAACTTCGTGTCTGCATGGAGATGCCCTACCCCATTACGCTGGCGATAGCCGCTTCACCACAGATCAACGCCCTGGCCCTCCCGGGAGGCCACGTCGTGGGGTTTTCGGGACTGATCGATGGAATGTCATGGGAAAACGGACTGGCCTTTGTCCTCGCCCACGAGTTGGCTCACTTTAAACATCGTGACCACCTGCGGGGTATGGGGCGAGGTCTGGTACTTGTAGCGGCCTCAGCTGTGATCAGCGGCTCCAGCTCGGCACTGACCTCAATGCTGACTCCGGCCGTCAGTCTCGGCGCTGCCAGTTATTCCCAATCACGGGAAGCGGCTGCCGATGCCGCAGCCCTTGAGGCACTGCATTGCAAATACGGCGACGTTGGCGGGGCTGAAGAATTGTTCCGCACCCTGGAACAAGTAAACGACGACGGCATCTGGTCCGAGGCTCACTATTTTTCGTCCCACCCAGAGTTGGGCGAGCGCATTCTGGCGCTGCAACAGCTGGCCGAAGACCGGCAATTTGCATCAGGGACAAAAGCTCCGGAGCCATGCCACTTCTGCGGAAACTGATACCGGGCCCTGGCAGCGGGACCAAAAACCTATTCGCCGGCGTCTTCTTCCCCGTCCATCCTCTGCATTAACTTCTGGGGAAAATCGGTGATGATGCCCGACAGATTCTCCAGTGCCAGCATCCTGTCGATCGCATCGTCGTCGTTGATGGTCCAGACGTGAACCCTCATGCCAAAAGCGGATAACAAGAAATCGACATTAGTCTCGTTGACCAAATTGAGGTTCAGCCCATCGAGGGAGTAATTTTCTGGGATCTGTAAGAACTCACCGGCGGGTTCGGGAATCTCGTAGGCGTCATCACCGCTGAATACTGCCAGCATCAAAGGCAGGGCCTCTGCCTCGGAAAAGGCGGTGAGGATCTCATCATCCTGCTGCCGGAAGTGCTTGATAATGTCATCGGTAAACGACGCTACCGTGACACGATTTGCCATTCGGTAGTCGTTGATCAGCTGTGCCACCTCCACCGCGGTATCCAGGTCCTCCTGGGTGAATGAACCAACGCCGTCATCCTCCTCCGGCTTCAGCTCGATCACATAGTGAGCGTCGGGAAATCGCAGGAACAGACTTTCCAGTGATACCGCCGTCAGCCCCTGATCACGGTAGGGATAGGTTTCGCCATCATCCTGGGTCCAGTGGTAGCCCGCGTCGTACTCGATAATTTCATCAAATGTCAGGGTCGATATCCGGCCACAATCATTGTGGGTGAAGTGTGTGCCTTCGGGTGGAGGCTCTTTGTCCGGGCAATTCAGCTCGTCGAAATTAGTCTTCCGATCCAGGGTGGAGTCGTGCATGACCACCGGGATGTTGTCAGCACTGCCATTGATATCGGCCTCGAAGACAATGTGGGGACCCAGCGACTGGAGGTTTTCATAGGCCAGCAGCGTAAAGTCGGGACGCTCTCCCTGGCCGGCACCGTGGGCGACGTTAAGGGTCCTGGGCTGCAGGAACAGATCGCGATCCTGATCCGGCGAGTACAGGGTGAGGTTGATGAGGGTATCAGTGTTCTCGGTGACGGCTATGCCGTCTGGATTGCACGGCGTATTGGGCGCACCGAGATCACAATGATAGGTTCTCGACAGATCAAAACTGGAGCTATCGTCCCAGTTAGCGGAGGCCTGATCGTTGATGGCAAGGGCAATACCGTAGTTGCCCTCGGGCAACTCCATCTCAAAGGGGATACCCTCGTCAGTACCGCTAAAGGCAATACTTGACTCGGCAGCCACCGCATCCACGTCATAGGTATCAAAGGCTCGTATGTGCAGATAGCCCTCTGCCGGGCGGTACTCTGGAAAAACTAGGGCGATACCAATCAGCCCGCCTGTCGGCACCGCAGGAGGAATAGGCTGGAGTTCGGGCTGGTCGTTGGAATCATCTGAACACCCTGCCAGCAGGGCAGCAAGTAACAGGGCAACAGCGCAATAAACAGTGGAATAGCAACCGCGCTGCCACGCTTTCGACTTTTTGATCTGGATGCTCATGCGGCCGGCGACTCCTGATTACTGACGAAACTACTTTTCTCTTTGATTGTATAACTGAGTACAACAGCTTGTCTGTCCGGCACCGAGGCGGAGACTCGAGAGCTGCGCTCATCCTCTCAAAGCCCTTACAGTCTGGCGCCGCTCCACATGCAGGCAACAGACCGGCCTTCCAACTCAAAACCAGGCTGGTGACGCCTGCTCAAGGTGTTTCTGTAACGCTGTCCATCACCATCAGGCCGTCAGGCCGTCAGGCCGTCAGGCCG
>JAAXJC010000163.1 GCA_012270045.1 Luminiphilus sp. | reverse complement strand
CCACCGAACCGGTCCCTGGACCGGCTGTCACTTCTTCGGCAACGGTCTGAATACCCGGGAAAGGACTATAGTCCCGCATCTGATCCCGTAGATTGCCGTGGGCATCCATCGCGTACTCGGGTAACGAGGAAGTAATGGTGATGTCGGCCGGGCAATCCACCATACAGGATGACCCCACCACGTCAGCTGTCCCGTTGACGCTCCACAAGCCGTGGTCCCGGGTCATACCATTGCGGTTCGGCATGCGCTGCTGCACCTGTGCAATATTTTGGTCGGACAGCACGAAGTCATAGTCCACCACATAGGCCAGGTTAAGCAGATACGCGACGACAGCATAGACCTCATCAGTGGTGAGGGACTTCGGAGCATTCCAGGGCATGGCGCGATTGATGTAGTCCCACAGGGTCGACAAGGTCGCGATTTTCATAAACGTTGTTCTGACCGAAGCGGGGTCCGTCAGCGCCGCCACCTGGCCCGACTCGATATCGGCTTCGGTGACGTTACCCAGAACAATGGGCGCAAACATTTCATTGGAGTCACCAAAATCCCCGTGGCAGTTGGCGCAGCGTTCCAACCACAGTGCCTCGCCCTGCTCCACCGAACCACGGCCCGGGGGCAACCCCTGAAAATCCGGGCGTACGTCGATGTCCCAGGCTCGTACTTCGGCAGCGGTTGCCGGCCGTCCGAGGCTGTCCACTGCCTGCGGATATTCGCTACCGCTGACGTGCATGGCACCGCAAAAGAGGCAGCACAAAGCCAGCCTAACCCACCTGGACATTGTCTACCTCACCGCTGTCTTTAACCCGCCAGGTCTGGATGGCATTGTTATGGTAGATCGATCGAGTACCCCGTGCCGCCACCAACTGGCTTCTGGTGGGCTGGATGTAGCCCGTGGCATCGTGCACCCTGCTCTGGAGCAGGGCGGTCTCCCCCTGCCAAGTCCAATCAAAATTGAATCGGGTCAGCATTTTGCTCTGCGGTGACCCTTCTATCCGGGCTGGCCGCCAGTTGCGCCCGCCATCGACCGAAACCTCGACTTTTCGGACCTCACCGCGCCCTGACCAGGCCAAACCGGTGATGCAGTAATAGCCCTTTTTGAGCAGGCGCTGCCCGCCAGAGGGTGAGGTGATCACCGATTTAGCCTCTTGAATCGCTGTGTACTGCCTCATGCGGCCATCGGGCATCAGATCAACGTAATGACTCGCCTCGTCTTTTGTGGCGTAGGGCTGGTCACCCACCTCAAGGCGACGCAGCCATTTGACCCAGGACACCCCCTGGACTCCTGGCACCACCAACCGCAGAGGGTAACCTTGCTCCGGTCTCAGCATCTCACCGTTCTGCCCATAGGCTACAATCGCGTCGTCCAAGGCGTTTTCCATGTTGATGGTCCGGGTCATGCCCGACCCATCAGCACCCTCGGCCAGCAGGTAGCCCGCGTTGCGGTCGTAGCCCGCCCGCTCCAGCAGCAACGACAGCGGTACACCGGTCCACTCAGAACCCGAGAGCATGCCGTGACTGTACTGCACCGTGGGAACCGCAGCGTTACCCCACTCCTGCGCCGTGTTGGCACCACACTCCAGAAAATGCATGCGTGAGACCGAAGGCATCCGCATCAAATCTTCCATGGTGAAAACCAATGGCTCCCTGACCAGGCCATTGATCATTAATCGATGCCTTCGAGGGTCAATGTCCACCCAGCCCTGGTGGTGCCGCTCGAAATGTAGGCCACTGGGGGTGATGGAACCAAAAAGATTCTGAAGCGGCGTAAATGCGACGCTGGCCTGGTCCGTCTGGGTCAGGCCCGGGCTCTGTCGCCTGACGATATTGGCCTCGAAGACCGAGGGCCGTCCGTAGGGATTCGCCACAACCGGCTTACCCAGGCTGAGACTCCAGGGTGGAATATCCAGAATATCGGGGTCACCCTCCGGAGCAGCTGCCGCGCCAGCACCGGCAACAGCCAACGCCCCTACGAACGCACTGCGCAGTAGGCCGCGACGTTCACTATCGACACCGTGCTCGGAAATGGCCGCGACAAGCTCGCCGGACAGAAAGTCCTCCGGTGCCTGTCGGAGTTGGCCCCTTCGGCCCAATGCATCTGAAGGTATCTGCACGCTCCCCCTAGACCACGCTACCAGCGATGATGCAGCTAATTTAACCGCTAGCGGCTTCGAATTCTTATATTCTAATATATTATACTCATATAACCAAAAGCATGGATAGTCCCCATTTGCCCCCACTCACCGGGACACCCTCCTGTACCATTTGAGACCATGATTACACTGCAGTTCTCAGTATCACATTTCAGTCGAATCGGGGTTGGGCCGTAAGCGTGGCCCCTGTACTCGGCCGTCACCCAACTTGGCGAGTCCTGGTAGCAGCCTCCGCATGTTTGGCGGTTCTAGGGTTTCTCCTACCAGCAGTCGGATTTCCTGGGTCAGACACCAACACAACAGCCACCTTGGTATACATTTGGGCTCCAGACTGTCCCGCCTGCCGACAGTTTGACGCCGATGTGGGTGTCTACTACTCGCAAACGGCTGAAGGCCGAGACTTACCTATGACCCGGATCGCCCTGTCGGAGTGGAACAGCGGCGGCCATCCCGCGAGCCGCTGTGCGGCCGCACCGGTTGTGGGCACGCCCACTTTTATCTACCTGGTAGGCTGCCAGGAACGGGACCGTATTTATGGCTATTCCAGCGATGAACTGTTCTGGCTGGCGCTGAAACGAATGAGCAACGAGCCAGGCGAGCAGGACCGAACAGACGCCTCTTAAAAAAATGGGCCGTATGAACACTGCACGCCATAACCTTTCAGGGCAACAACAGAGGGCTGGCATTATCCAGAAACCACATGCCCTGGCGTCGCTTGTACGGGAACAGCTATTGCTCTCAGGAGGTCGCCAGGGGAGCTGCTATGAAACCGGGTCAAACTGTCATTACTACACAGTTGCCAGCCCAGGTACGGCCCTTACCAACTGATCAAGGTGGGGCATCGGAACCCGTCAACCTCAGGGGGGCGGCAGCCCGTTCAGTCTTTGGTAGCCACGTGCCATGAGGGCTTACGTTTCTCAACAAAGGCGGCGACACCCTCTTTGCCCTCATCCCCCTGTAAGCAACGGCTGAAATTTTCCGCCGCGTAGCTTACTTTTTCATCATCAGGGGTTTGCGGCATGCCGATAATCAGGGCCTTGCACGCCGCCACAGCCCCCGGCGCGCAACCGAGTACATCGGCCCGCACCGCTCTCTCCTCAGCCTCCAGCTCCTGCGCAGACCCAACGACCGTATCCAGGACACCGATGGCCAGCGCCTCCTCGCCGCTAAAGCGGGCCGCCGTCAGCATCAAGCGGCGCCCGGTAGCGTAGCCACATTTTTGCAGTACATAGCGTGCAATCTGCGCTGGGGTGATGCCTATGCTGGGTTCTCAAAAGGCAAACTTTTCTTCATTCATACCAATAGACACGTCACAGCAACAGGCCAGCCCAAGAC
>JAAXJC010000088.1 GCA_012270045.1 Luminiphilus sp. | reverse complement strand
CCCCTGAGCCACCCACCCACCATAGACGTCAGCGAGGTGCTGGAGTTGGAGATTGCCGGCGTGCCCCTGCGCATCATGCCCATGGAGGGGGATGTCACTGAGCACCTGTGGGTCTGGCTGCCCGAGGATCGCATCCTGTTCAGCGGCGATTCCCCGCCCCACGGGGTGTTCCCAGCGGTAGAAACCGCCCGTTTTGAGATCGGCCGGAATCCTGATGAGATGCTGCGGGCGGTTGAAACCAGTCTGGCGCTGTCACCCGAAGTCATCGTCCCGGGCCACTCGAGGATTCTGCGGGGCCGGCAGGAGATTGACAGCATCATGACGCTGACCCGGGACGCCATCGCTTTTCTGATCGACCAGGTCAATCGCTTTGTGCTCAGTGGTCGATCGGTGGATGACCTACTGGACAGCCAGCACCTGCCGCCGGCCATAGCGGCTCACCCCGACCTGCAACCCTACTACCATCGCTGGGAGTGGATGGCGCGCCAGCGTTTCATGAAACTCGTTGGCTTTATCGACGACTCCATGGATTACCTGTCACTGAATACCTACGAGGAGGCGCGCCGGCTGGTACCCCTGCTCGGTGGGCGTGACCGGGTATTGGCTCTGGCCAACACCTCTGTGGAAGGTGACCCCCGCTGGGCAGCGCGCCTGGCCACCTATCTGATACTGGTCGACGGGGAAGATCAGGAAGCACTGGCGGTCCGGCAGAACGCCTTTCTCAAGGTGGCACAAACCACCAACAGCGCGAACGAGCGAAACTACCTGCTGGGCCTCATTCTGGAGGAAAACGGGGAGATTGATTTTAGCCGGCAGCTTGCGCCGCTCAATCAGCGGGCCTACGGCACGCTTCCCAACAGTGTGCTGCTCAAGCGGCTCAAATATCGATTCAGGGCTGAAGCCGCCGATGGCGTGGAGCTGGCGGTGCAACTGCGCATCGGTGATGAGGAATTTACCCTCGAAGTCGATAACAACGTGTTACACGTCAACCCAGCTTCCGCGACCGGCGACGTTGACGTAACGATGAACCGCCAGGAGCTGATTGCGATCATTGCGCGCACGAAAGTGCTAAGCGACCTGCAAAGCTGGGATAGCCAGGAAGCCAGTAGACTGAAGGAACTGATCGAATAGCCCGCCCAGAAACAACAACGGGCGCGTCAGTGCGCCCAGGGACGAGCGTTGGCGCCACCCGTCTGTTCGCCACATAGTTAGCAGCATGCTGCGACCCTAGGCAGCGGAGACGATTGATGGCCAGGGCGGACAGCCACGGTACAGGCCTACACCACGGGCGTCGTGAATCCCAATGCATCGGCCATACATAACTTCCCGGCATCGGTTTAGACTGTGCCATTAAACGGACATCTCACTGCACATGAGATCCTGCAGCATTAGCCACAGTCTGAGTTAGAGCCCTGATATGGAACCACACACTGAGCCGCGCAGCCGCAAGGCCAAAACTGTTCATATCGTTGGGATGTACAAATGTGGCACGTCTTGGCTATTGCACTGCCTGGCCGCACACCCGGAAATTCTGGCCTGGCGAGAGTTTGACCCCTACGTAGCCTCACTCATCAGGGAGAGTCCGCGTAGTAATCCTGCCAGGAGAATAGTCAGCCTTCTTCACACGCTGACCGGAAGACTGGACCTCGCCCACGGCCATCACCGATTCACTCCGCGCCCTAATGGGGACAGCTTCACCGAATTTTTTCTCGGGACCGGATGGGTTCCGCTCTACGGCAAACAAAAACAGCAGGCAGCGCAGCGCCTGCTGCCCACACATCCCAGCGCAGTTCCGCAGGTCGCTGACCAGCTGTTTGAAATGCTTGAAAAGCCGTTCCGGCCAGAGTCCGCACCTCTTTATGATCCGGCTGAATTTCATAACACCCTGGGTATCGTTAATTTCAAACGATCCAGCCTGATCGAACTCATGACGTCTGTACTTGAATGCAACACGTCCGCTGAGATGCCGAAGGCGTTCTACGACTACGTGACCCAGCTCTCTGACCCCAATGGATTGGTGGCCTTCAAGGCCGCCGACCAAATCATGTCCCTACAATTGCTTCAGAGGGACATGCCCAATACAAAAGTTGTAGCCGTCGTCAGGGATGCACGGGATGCGATGGTATCTGCGTGGAAGTTTGAGGCTCTCATGCAAACCATCGAAGCGCCCTGGGGGAAAAACTCACAAACAAGAAATCTCATCGAGTTCATGTACGCCTGGGGTGTCAGGGCTGCCGCCATCATGCAGGCGGCTTCGGAGAACAAGTTACTGTTGATCCGGTACGAGGATCTCCACGACAACTTCTCGGAAACAATTGCCAGGGTGTATCGCTATATCGGCGTCGACTGGTCCCCGGAGGCCATCGCCAATATCAGGAATGCCACGGACTTCGAGAAGGTATCTGGGGGCAGGAAAAAGGGCGAGGAAGCGGAATCTGTCGTGCGCAAGGGCATCGTCGGCGACTGGAGAAACGTGCTGTCGCCCAGTCAGGCTGCGCTGGCGTGGCGTGTTGCCCGTCGCCAGATGACTGCGCTTGGCTATACCAAAGAGGGTGTTGTCACTGCGCCACCGCAGCTGTAGTGCCCTGTGCCAGAAAAAAGCCCCGGTACCAAAGGTGCCGGGGCTTTCCTACATAGTCGGTACTAACGGGGGATATCAATCCTCGTCATCAACCTCGATATCATCATCCAGATCCTCGGGCTCGGGCCTGTCCACCAGCTCGACATAAGCCATGGGCGCCTTATCACCGGTGCGGTAACCGCACTTGAGAATACGGATATAGCCACCGGGACGCTCGGCATACCGGGGCCCCAGCTCGTCGAACAGCTTACCGACCGCTTCCTTGCTGCGGGTGCGGTCAAAAGCCAATCTGCGATTGGCCACGCTGTCCTTCTTCGCCAGGGTGATCAGGGGCTCGGCATAGCTGCGCAGCTCCTTGGCCTTGGGTACGGTGGTTTTGATCAACTCATGCTCTACCAGGGAAACAGTCATGTTGCGAAACATGGCTTTCCGGTGGGAGCTGTTTCGATTCAGCTGTCGACCGCTGTGACGATGACGCATTGTCCTATTCCTTCCATGTGGTTCCGTATCCGGAACCGATTACCTTGTAAATGTTCAGACGCTGAGCAAACGCTCGTCGTTGCGCAGACTGGCGGGGGGCCAGTTCTCCAGACGCATACCCAGTGACAGGCCCCTTGAGGCCAGCACGTCCTTGATCTCGGTCAGGGACTTCTTGCCAAGGTTGGGCGTCTTCAGCAGTTCAACTTCGGTGCGCTGGACCAGGTCACCGATGTAATAAATGTTCTCTGCCTTCAGGCAGTTCGCCGACCGGACCGTCAATTCCAGGTCATCTACCGGACGCAGCAGGATGGGATCAACCTCGTCATCTGCTTCCTGGGCGGTAGTCTGGGCTTCGCTCTCAAGGTCCACGAATACCAGCAACTGCTGCTGCAGGATGGTAGCAGCCCGACGAATGGCCTCTTCAGGATCAATCGTGCCATTGGTTTCCAGGTCAATGACCAGCTTGTCCAGGTCGGTGCGCTGCTCAACCCGGGCCGAGTCCACGACATAGGAGACGCGACGAACCGGTGAGAAGGAGGCATCAAGCTGCAAACGACCGATGGAGCGTGTCTCTTCCTCCGGATTGATGCGGGAGTCAGCGGGCGAGTAGCCACGTCCCCGCTCAACAACCACGCGCATTACCAGTTCTTTATCCGCCGTGAGGTGGCAGATCACGTGATCGGGGTTGCCAATCTGCACGTCGTGATCGGTCTGGATATCCGCCGCGGTCACGGTGCAGGGGCCTTTAGCCACCAACGACAGCTCGGACTCGTCCTTACCGGACATGGACAGAGCCACGCCCTTCAGGTTGAGCAGTATTTCGATGACGTCTTCCTGGGCACCTTCAACCGCCGAGTACTCGTGCTGGACGCCGTCAATCTCGACTTCGGTGATGGCGCAGCCGGGCATCGATGACAACAGAATGCGACGCAGGGCGTTGCCCAGGGTATGGCCAAAACCCCGCTCCAGAGGCTCAAGGGTCACCTGCGCCCGGGTTGAGGACTTCTCGTCAACTTTAATGACGCGGGGTGTAAGAAACTCATTCACATTCGTGGACATAGGGCACCTGCTGTTTTGTAAGTAAAGGGACTGCTCAGGGAGTAACCACCGGGGTTACTTCGAGTACAGCTCCACGATCAGGTTTTCATTAATTTCGCTGGGAAGGTCCTGGCGCTCGGGCTTGGATTTAAAAGTGCCTTCCAACTTGTCGGTATTCACTTCAATCCAGACCTGCTCACCCCGCTGCTCCGCAATGGACATGGCCGCCTGGATGCGCAATTGCTTCTTGGCCTTTTCGCGCACTGACACCACGTCCCCGGGCTTCACTTGATACGACGGGATGTTAACCACAGATCCATTCACCAGAATGCCCTTATGGGATACCAGTTGCCGGGCTTCGGCACGGGTTGAGCCGAAACCGATACGGTACACAACATTGTCCAGGCGGCTCTCCAGCAACTGCAGGAGGTTCTCACCGGTCGCGCCCTTAAGGCGCGCAGCCTCTTTGTAGTAGTTGCGGAACTGCTTCTCCAGCACGCCGTAGATACGCCGTACCTTCTGCTTTTCACGCAGCTGTACGCCGTAGTCGGACAGGCGGCCGCGGCGCGCGCCGTGCTGTCCGGGAGCGGTTTCGGGCTTGCACTTCGCATCCAGTGACCGCACGCCACTCTTGAGCTGCAGATCAGTGCCCTCACGACGTGAGAGCTTGCACTTGGGTCCAATATATCGAGCCATTCTGATAGATCCTCGGAGCGTCCGGTCTTAGACGCGACGCTTTTTAGGGGGACGACAGCCATTGTGGGGAATGGGCGTCACATCGGTAATGTTGGTGATCTTGTATCCACAGCTGTTCAGGGCACGAACCGCGGATTCCCTGCCAGGACCGGGGCCCTTAACCTCTACATCGAGATTCTTCAGGCCGTATTCCTTGGCCGCTTCCCCGGCGCGTTCTGCGGCCACCTGGGCAGCAAATGGGGTGGATTTACGCGAGCCGCGGAAGCCCGAGCCGCCAGCGGTGGCCCAGCTCAGGGTGTTGCCCTGGCGGTCGGTAATCGTGACGATGGTGTTGTTAAACGACGCGTGCACGTGGGCGACGCCATCGACCACCTGCTTGGTGATCTTGCGCTTGGTCGTCTTGCTGTTCTTGGCGTTCTTGGCCATAAATTCCCTACTTCAATATCAACGCTACAAATCAGGATGTAGCTACACTGGAATAAAGCGATTACTTGCGAATCGGCTTGCGTGGACCCTTGCGCGTACGCGCGTTGGTCTTGGTGCGCTGGCCACGCAGGGGCAAACCCTTACGATGACGCAGACCGCGATTGCAGCCGAGATCCATCAGCCGCTTGATATTCATGGATACTTCACGGCGCAGGTCACCCTCAACCGTCATATCGCCCAGCAAACCGCGAAGCTGATCAAGCTCGCCCTCGCTCAGGTCGCCAATCTTGGTCTGGTAGCTGATTCCCGTTGCATCCAACAGCCGTCGGGCCTGGGAGCGACCGACACCATAGATATAGGTCAGTGAAACCAGGGCGTGCTTGTTGTCGGGGATGTTGACACCGGCGAGTCGCGCCATTGCAAGTTCTCCAAACGTTACCGCGCCACCCGGGCAACCCGCCCGAGACACGCGAAAATGGGGGCTGTTATCAGGCCCCGCAGGTTAATGACTGTGTTGAGCTGTCCCAAGGGAATCAGCCCTGACGCTGCTTGTGTCGGGGGTCACTGGAGCAAATCACCCGGACCACACCGTTACGACGCACCACTTTGCAGTTGCGGCACATCTTCTTTACGGAAGCTCTTACTTTCATCGCTTACTCCTAAACCCTAGCGCAGTCGGCCGGCGGGGCTGACATTGGTCAGGTTCGCTTTCTTCATCACACCCTCGTACTGGTGTGACATCAAATGACTCTGGATTTGGGCCATGAAGTCCATGACCACAACCACAACAATCAGCATGGACGTGCCGCCCAGATAAAAGGGCACGTTAAACATCACCACCAGAAACTGGGGCAACAGACAAACAAGGGCAATGTAGGCCGAACCGAACACGGTCAGGCGGGTCAGCACGCCGTCGATGTAATTGGCAGTCTGCTGTCCGGGACGAATTCCGGGTACAAAAGCACCGGAGCGCTTGAGGTTGTCCGCGACTTCCTGGGGATTAAACATCAGGGCGGTGTAAAAGAAGCAGAAGAAAATAATGAAACCCGTGAACAGCATGATGTTGAGCGGCTGTCCTGGACCAATCGCTACGGCGAGGTCCTGCAACCAGTCGGCGCTGTCACCGCTGCCAAACCACTGGGCCACTGAGGCGGGAAACAACAGGATTGAACTGGCAAAAATAGCGGGAATGACGCCCGCCATATTGACCTTCAGGGGCAGGTGGGAGGACTGGGCCTGATAACTCTGTCGGCCCTGCTGCCGTTTGGCATAGTTCACCGTCACCCGGCGCTGGCCGCGCTCGATAAATACCACCAGATAGATCACCACAACCGCCAGGGCCACAATGCCCAGCAGCACCAAAATATTCAATTCTCCCTGTCGGGCCTGCTCCAGGGATTGACCCACTGCTGAAGGCAATCCCGCTGCGATGCCGGCAAAAATAAGCAGGGAGATACCATTGCCAATCCCGCGCTCGGTAATCTGCTCACCCAGCCACATCATGAACACCGCACCGGTCACCAGTGAGGTGATGGCGATGACATAAAAACTGATGGAGGTATCAAAGGCCAGGCCCTGGTTGGCCAGTCCCACCGTCATACCGGTGCCCTGCACCAGCGCCAGCATCACCGTCAGGTAGCGGGTGTATTGGGAGATCTTGCGACGGCCGGCCTCACCCTCTTTCTTCAGCTGCTCCAGCTGGGGCGTAACCGCAGTCATTAACTGCATAATGATGGAGGCGGAGATGTAGGGCAGGATACCCAGCGCCAGAATACTCATTCTCTCGAGGGCTCCCCCCGAAAAAACGTTGGCCAGCCCCAGGATGGTCCCCTGGTTCTGGTCAAACAACGCGGCAAGCTGCTCCGGGTCAATACCGGGCACCGGAATGTGGGTGCCTATTCGGTAAATGACCAGGGCAATGAATACAAAACGGAGACGGGCAAAGAGCTCGCCCATACCCGCGGTATTCATTGATGGCATGCCGTTAGCCATGATTAGCCCTCGACGCTCCCGCCCGCGGCTTCAATGGCTTCACGTGCGCCTTTTGTCACCTTCAGTCCCTTGACGTTGACAGCCTTTTCCAGGGTGCCGGACAGGAATACACGCGCGCGCAGCACGTCATCCTTCACCAGGTCAGCGTTCTTCAACGCCGCCAGATCAACGACATCACCTTCAATCCGGTTCAGTTCATGCAGCCTGACCTGGGCCGTCGTGCGACCGATACGGGATGTGAAACCGTACTTGGGCAAGCGCTTCTGGAGGGGCATCTGACCGCCCTCGAAGCCGGGCTTGACCGTGCCGCCGGATCGGGACTTGAGACCTTTGTGTCCGCGACCGGCTGTCTTGCCGGTGCCAGAACCGATGCCACGGCCGACCCGCTTGGCCGCCCGCTTCGAGCCCTCAGCGGGGCTCAGTGAATTCAATCGCATTTCATCCGCCATGGTTTTCACCTTCAACACGCACCAGGTAGTTCACCTTGTTGATCATGCCTCGAACCGAAGGCGTGTCTTCCACCTCTACGGTATGGCCTATGCGTCGCAGCCCAAGGCCAGCAACACAGGCTTGGTGCTTCTTGAGTCGCCCGTGGATACTCTTGACCTGGGTGACCTTGATCATTTGCTTGCTCATGATGGGTAGTCCCAGCCTCAGCTCAGTATTTCTTCGACAGTCTTGCCGCGCTTTGCCGCCACCGCATCCGGTGACTGCATGTCACGCAAGCCCTTGTATGTTGCGCGCACCACGTTCACCGGATTGGTAGATCCGTAGCACTTGGCCAGCACGTTGTGGACCCCGGCCAGTTCCAGCACTGCCCGCATGGCACCTCCGGCAATGACACCGGTACCTTCAGAGGCTGGCTGCATGTAGACCTTCGAGGCGCCGTGGTTGGCCTTAACCGGGTACTGCAGGGTGCCGTCCACCAGTTCGACCTTGACCATGTTGCGGCGAGCCGCCTCCATCGCCTTCTGTATGGCAACGGGCACCTCACGGGCTTTGCCTCGCCCGTAACCCACACGACCTTTGCCATCACCGACGACTGTCAGCGCGGTAAAGCTCATGATTCGGCCACCCTTCACCGTCTTGGCAACCCGGTTGACCTGCACCAGCTTCTCCTGAAGATCACCTTCGGTGCGCTGGTCGCGGTCTCCCTGCCTTTTCTGATCGTTGTACGCCATGCTTAAAACTCCAGTCCGCCTTCCCGCGCGGCATCCGCCAGCGCCTTGACCCTACCGTGGTATTTGAATCCAGAACGATCAAAAGACACCGCGGATACACCGGCTGCCTTGGCACGCTCAGCAATCAACGCCCCGACCTTCGCCGCAGCTTCAACGTTGCCCGTGGCACCACCGCGAAGGTCTTTGTCCAGGGTAGACGCGCTGGCGAGGACCTTGTCCCCCTCGGCGCCGATTACCTGGGCGTAGATATGCCGCGGCGTGCGATGTACCGACAGGCGCACGGCACCCGCCGTTCGCATACGGATTCGGGATCGGCGCGCGCGGCGCAGACGTGATTCTGTTTTCTCGTTCATTGCGCTACCTGCTTATTTCTTCTTGGCTTCCTTACGACGGACGTACTCGTCCGCGTACCGAATGCCCTTGCCCTTGTAAGGCTCTGGGGGTCGGAACGAGCGGATTTCCGCTGCCGCCTGACCCACGGCCTGCTTGTCCATGCCCCGGATGACAATCTCTGTCTGGGAAGGCGTTTCCGCTGAAATCCCCTCGGGCAATTGGTAATCAATATTGTGTGACAGTCCTATGGTGAGGTTGACCGTCTTGCCAGATGCCTTGGCCCGGTACCCCACCCCGTTCAAAACCAGCTTCCGCTCCCAGCCATCGGTGACGCCAATCACGAGGTTGTTAAGCAGCGCCCGGGTGGTACCCGCCATCGCTCGGTGGGTATCGAAATCGTATACAACCTTGGCTTCGCCTTCCTCGACGGTAAGGTCCAGACCCTCAGCCAGGTTCATCTCAAGGGTGCCTTTGCCTCCCTTGACGGCAATCTTCCCGGCGTCGACTTTGACTTCGACACCCTTGGGTAGCTTTACCGGGTTGTTAGCAACGCGTGACATTGTTCAGTCTGCTCCCTGGGTTGAACCCATCAGAAAACGGTACACAGGACTTCACCACCGACGCCGGCGGCCTTGGCCGCGCGGTCGGTCATGACGCCGCGTGAAGTTGAAAGTATGGCGACACCCAGGCCACCACGAACGGGCTTCATATCATCCTTGCCTGCATATCGGCGCAGGGACGGTCGGCTGACACGCTGAATCTCCGCAATAACTGGCTTGCCTTCGAAATACCGCAGTTCTATGGACAGGCGCGGCTTGCCACTGCTGCTGTCGAGGTTATGTGCGGCGATGTAGCCCTCTTCTTCCAGCACCTTGGCCACGGCGGCCTTGAGCTTGGAACCGGGCATCTCCACGGACTTCTTGCCCGCCATCTGGGCATTGCGTACGCGGGTCAACATATCGCTGATTGGGTCTTGCATGCTCATAAAATCTTTACTCCCTCACCAGCTCGACTTGACCAGGCCCGGCACATCACCGCGCATGGCCGCTTCGCGCAGCTTGTTTCGGCACAAACCAAACTTTCGGTATACACCGTGGGGCCGTCCGGTCACCTGACAACGACGCTGCTGACGCACGGGGCTGGCGTTACGGGGCAGCTTCTGCAGCTGGATTTGCGCTTCCCACCGCTCCTCGTCAGAGGCGTTGTAGTTGTTGATGGTCTCTTTCAATTGGGCGCGTTTAGCAGCGTACTTCGCGACCGTGCGGGCGCGCTTCGCTTCGCGTGCAATCATAGACTTCTTAGCCATGCACTAATCCCTCAGTTCCTGAACGGGAAATTAAAGGCGCGCAGCAGGGCGCGACCGTGATCATCGTTGCTCGCCGTGGTGGTGATGGTGATATCCATGCCACGCAGCGTGTCGACTTCGTCGTAGTTGATCTCTGGAAAGATAATTTGCTCCGTGATGCCCATGGCAAAATTACCCCGGCCATCAAACTGCTTGGCGCTGATTCCCCTGAAATCACGAATACGCGGAATGGCAATGCTCACCAGGCGCTCGACGAACTCATACATGCGCTCGTCCCGGAGAGTTACCTTGCAGCCAATGGGCCAGCCATCGCGGATCTTGAAGCCGGCAATAGACTTCCTGGACTTGGTTACCACAGGCTTTTGGCCCGCGATCTTCTGCATGTCCGCCACTGCGTTCTCAAGTACCTTCTTGTCACCCACAGCCTCACCAACACCCATGTTCAGGGTGACCTTGGTGAGTCGTGGCACTTCCATCGTGTTGGACAGACCCAGCTCTTCTTTCAGCTTGGGTACCATCTCGTCACGAAATTTTTGCTTCAGGCTTGCCATTTTCTGCTACCTCAATCCCGCCCTATCTGACTCAGGCGTCAATCTGTTCGCCGCTTGACTTGAAAATTCGTACTTTCTTACCGTCTTCCAGGGTCTGGTATCCGACCCGATCACCCTTGCTGGTCGTCGGATTGAAGATCGCAACATTCGACACCTGAATGGGCGCTTCCTTCTCGACGATGCCACCGGCGACACCCATCTGGGGGTTCGGCTTGGTGTGCTTCTTGATCATGTTCACGCCGGACACAATGATCCGGTCGCTGTCGACAATCGTGCGCACGGTGCCACGCTTGCCCTTGTCTTTTCCCGCCAGCACGACCACTTCGTCGTCTCGCTTGATCTTTGCCATTACGCTCTCCTCCCTGCCTTTCGCTTAAATCACTTCAGGCGCAAGGGAAATAATCTTCATGAACTTCTCACCCCGCAGTTCCCGGGTCACGGGACCAAAGATGCGGGTGCCGATAGGCGCATCCTGGTTGTTCAACAGCACCGCGGCATTTTCGTCGAACTTGATCAGTGAACCGTCTGGGCGACGCACACCCTTCTTGGTGCGTACCACCACGGCCGTCATAACCTGACCCTTTTTTACCTTGCCGCGGGGAATGGCTTCCTTGACGGTCACCTTGATCAAGTCGCCGACGCGGGCATAGCGACGCTTGGAGCCTCCCAGCACCTTGATACACATGACGCGCCGGGCACCACTGTTATCCGCGACTTCCAAATACGACTGGGTCTGAATCATCTCTCTACTCCAAAAGGGGCCACCAAATCCTCAGATTTGGGTGGCGGCCTCCACTACCTCTACCAAAGTCCAAGTTTTGGTCTTGGACAGGGGGCGCGACTCGGCAACCGAAACCAGGTCGCCCATGCCAGCCGTATTGTTTTCATCGTGGGCGTGAACCTTGGATGAGCGCGTTATGAACTTACCCACCACCGGGTGCTTGACGCGACGCTCTACCAGCACCGTGATGGTCTTGTCCATCTTGTTGCTGACAACCCGGCCCTGAAGTACACGCGTTCGCTTTTCTGCGGATCCCATCAGCCTTCCACCTTCTCGTTGAGCACGGTTTTGACCCGTGCAATGTCTCGCTTGGTTTGCTTCAGCAGGTGGGCCTGGCCCAGCTGACCGCTGCTCTTGGCCATGCGCAGCTTGAACTGCTCCTCGCGGAGCTTGAGCAGTTCCGCGTTCAGTTCTTCACCTGACTTTTCCCGTAATTCGCTCGCTTTCATCACATCACCGACCGTTTAACGAATGTGGTTTGCACCGGCAGCTTGGCAGCAGCCAGCTGAAAGGCTTCACGGGCCAGTGCCTCGGAAACGCCCTCAACTTCGTACAGCACTCGACCGGGCTGGATTTGGGCCACCCAGTACTCGACATTACCCTTACCCTTACCCTGGCGAACTTCCAGGGGCTTACCGGTAATGGGCTTGTCGGGAAAAACGCGAATCCAGATCTTGCCGCCCCGCTTGATATGACGGGTCATGGCACGACGGGCCGCCTCGATCTGCCGCGCCGTGATCCGGCCCCGGCCGGTGGCCTTGAGTGCGTATTCGCCAAAGCTCACCTTGCTACCGCGCTCGGCAAGGCCGCGGTTGCGACCCTTCTGCATTTTCCTGAATTTCGTACGTTTCGGTTGCAGCATGATTCAGTTCCCTAACAGCCTCAGCTCGCAGCTGAGCGACGGGGCTCCTGGCCCTCGTCTTCTGTACCAATGACTTCGCCCTTGAAGATCCAGACCTTGACGCCGATCACGCCGTAGGTGGTGTGGGCCTCGTAGGTCGCATAATCGATATCGGCACGCAGGGTGTGCAGGGGCACACGGCCCTCTCGATACCATTCAGTGCGGGCGATTTCGGCGCCGCCCAGGCGACCGCCTACCTGCACCTTGATGCCCTCGGCACCCTGGCGCATTGCATTCTGTACAACACGCTTCATCGCGCGGCGGAACATGACCCGTCGCTCAAGCTGCTGGGCGACATTCTGTGCCACCAGGCGAGCGTCCAGGTCGGGCTTGCGAATCTCTTCAATATTGATGTGGACCGGAACACCCATCTTGGCGCTCAGTTCCTGGCGCAGCTTTTCAACGTCCTCGCCTTTCTTGCCAATCACAATGCCGGGACGGGCCGTGTGAATGGTCAGGCGGGCTGTCTGGGCAGGCCGCTCAATAACGACCCGGCTAACGGAAGCCGCGTCGAGCTTTTTAAGTACATAGTCCCTGACCTCCAGATCACTGATCAGGTTCTTGGCGTACGCCTTGCTGTCCGCATACCAGACCGAATTGTGGTCCTTGACGATGCCGAGGCGAATACCGGTTGGATGTACCTTCTGACCCATACGTCAGTCCCCTTAACTCTCGTTGTCCGCGACCTTGACCGTGATGTGGCAGGTGCGCTTCAGAATTCGATCGCCCCGACCCTTGGCGCGTGCACGCATGCGCTTCATGGTCAGGCCTTCATCTACAAATATGGTTGAGACGCGGAGTTCATCGACATCCGCTCCCTCGTTGTTCTCCGCGTTGGCAATGGCCGAGTTGAGCAGCTTGCGGACCAGGTGCGCCGCTTTCTTCTTGCTGAACTCAAGCAGATTCAGAGCTTCCCCAACGGGCTTGCCGCGAACCTCATCCGCCACCAACCGCGCCTTCTGGGCGGAGATGCGGGCTCCCCGAAGTTTTGCTGATACTTCCATGACGTTTCTCCAGCAATCCTTAGCGCTTGGCTTTCTTGTCGACAATGTGGCCCTTGAAGGTACGGGTCACTGCAAATTCACCCAGCTTGTGCCCCACCATGTCCTCATTGATCAGGACCGGCACGTGCTGGCGACCGTTGTGTACGGCAATGGTCAAACCCACCATGTCGGGGGAAACCATGGACCGCCGGGACCAGGTCTTGATGGGTCGCCGGTCGTTGCTCTCGACCGCAGCCTCCACCTTCTTGAGCAGGTGCAGGTCGATAAAGGGGCCTTTCTTGACTGAACGTGGCACAGATATGTCCTCTTTGCTTCAGTACTTATTTCTTGTTTCGGCGCCGGACAATAAAGCCGTCGGTGCGCTTGTTCTTGCGGGTCTTGTAGCCCTTGGTCGGCACGCCCCAGGGCGTAACCGGATGTCGACCACCCGAGGTACGACCCTCACCACCACCGTGGGGGTGATCAACCGGGTTCATGGCAACACCGCGAACCGTGGGACGAACGCCGCGCCAACGCGCCGCGCCGGCTTTACCCAGTTTGCGCAGGCTGTGCTCGGAGTTGGAGACCTCACCTAGGGTCGCCCGGCAATCGACCGGAACCTTGCGCATCTCACCGGAGCGCAGCCGAATGGTGGCGTACTGCCCTTCCCGGGCCACCAGCTGCACGGAGGCGCCGGCGGAGCGAGCGAGCTGGGCGCCCTTACCGGGCTTCAGCTCAATAGCGTGGATGACAGCACCCACCGGAATGTTGCGGACTGGCAGGCAATTACCGGCCTTGATGGGAGCGGCGGATCCTGAATAGAGGACATCGCCGGCACTGATTCCCTTCGGAGCGAGGATGTAGCGGCGCTCGCCGTCGGCGTAGAGGACCAGTGCAATATGAGCAGTGCGGTTGGGGTCGTATTCGATGCGCTCGACCTTGGCGGGGATACCGTCTTTGGTGCGCTTGAAATCAATAACACGGTAGTGGTGCTTGTGGCCGCCACCGATGTGCCGGGTAGTGATTCGACCAGCATTGTTGCGACCGCCGGTTTTGGATTTCTTTTCCAGCAGCGGCGCATAGGGCTTGCCTTTATGCAGATCCTTGCTGGTGACCTTGACCTGGTGGCGGCGCCCGGCAGATGTCGGCTTACTTTTTACGACTGGCATAACCTGACCGTCCCCTTAGCTGATGGCAGCGAGGTCAATTTCCTGACCCTGCTCCAAACGAACGTACGCTTTCTTCCAGGTCGACGAGGTGTGCACGCCAAACCGGTTGCGCTTGCTTTTGCCCTTGACGCGCAACGTGCGCACGTCGTCTACACGGACCTTGAACAGCTGCTCTACCGAGGTCTTGATCTCGTTTTTGGTGGCATCGAGGGCAACCCGGAACACGTACTGGTTGCCGTTCTCAGCCGCCATGGCAGCTTTCTCGGACATGTGGGGTCCAAGAAGAATCTGGAATACTCGTTCCTGGTTCACGCCAGGGCCTCCTCAAACTTTTTCACCGCCTCAACCGTCACCATGACCTTGTCGAAGGCAATCAGACTGACCGGATCAACGGCATCAACATCGCGCACGTCGACCTTGTGGAGGTTGCGCGCCGCGAGGTACAGGTTCTTATCCACCTCATCGGCCACAATCAGTACGTTCTCCACCCCGAATTCCTTGAGCTGAGACACCAGCAGCTTGGTTTTGGGCTGCTCCACCCCAAGGCCTTCAATCACCACCAACCGATCGGTCCGGGCGAGTTCGGACAGGATGGATCGCATCGCCGCCCGGTACATCTTCTTGTTGACCTTCTGGCTGTGATCCTGCGGCTTGGCCGCGAAGGTCGTGCCACCGGATCGCCAAATAGGTGACCGGATGGTGCCTGCCCGGGCGCGGCCCGTGCCTTTCTGACGCCACGGCTTTTTGCCACCACCGGCAACCTCGGAACGGGTTTTCTGGGCCTTGGTGCCCTGTCGACCGCCGGCGAGGAACGCCGTAACAACCTGGTGCACCAGCGCCTCGTTGTACTCCCGTGCAAAGGTGGCCTCCGAGACGGAAACCTTGCCCGCTGCTGCGTTGCCGGGCTTTACTACACTCAGTTCCATAGTATTGCCCCTTAACCCTTGACCGCTGGTCGCACGATGACGTGCCCACCCGGCGCGCCGGGTACGGCGCCCTTGATGAGCAGCAGGTTGCGCTCGGCATCCACACGGACCACTTCCAGCCCCTGGGTGGTCACGCGCTCGGCGCCCATATGACCGGCCATCTTCTTGCCCTTGAATACCCGACCTGGCGTCTGGCACTGACCGATGGAACCCGGCGCCCGGTGGGACAGCGAGTTACCGTGGGTAGCGTCCTGGGTACGGAAATTCCATCGCTTGACAGCGCCTTGGAACCCCTTGCCCTTGGAACGTCCAGCCACATCGACCTTCTGGCCTTGCTCAAATCGTTCAACCGTCAGCTCGGCACCCAATTCGAACGCCTCGTCGGATCCGTCGAGCCGGAACTCCCACAGGCCATCACCCGCGGTCGTACCTGCCTTGGCAAAATGCCCTGCGGCCGGCTTGCTGACTTTTGAGGCCTTACGGTCGCCCGTTGTGACCTGAATTGCCCGATACCCATCGGTGTCGAGCTCTTTGATTTGAGTGACGCGGTTTGGAAGCACTTCCACTACGGTCACTGGTACTGATACGCCTTCGTCGGTAAAGACACGTGTCATTCCCGACTTTCGGCCGACTATGCCAATAGTCATGGTTAAACCTCACAGTGTACGGGGCTATACCCTCTATGGCCGCCTGACGGGGTTACTCCCACCAGACGTTACACGCCCGGATAAACCGGACAGGTCCTTGCTAAATTGTCCTTAACCCAGGCTGATCTGGACTTCCACACCAGCCGCAAGGTCAAGCTTCATCAGAGCATCCACGGTCTTCTCCGTGGGCTCGACGATATCCAGGAGTCGCTTGTGGGTGCGAATTTCGTATTGGTCCCGGGCATCCTTGTTGACATGAGGGGAAGTCAGGATAGTGAACTTCTCCTTCTTGGTCGGCAGTGGGATGGGACCCCGGACCTGAGCGCCCGTGCGACGGGCCGTCTCTACAATCTCCTGGGTCGAGGCGTCGATCAGACGGTGATCAAAAGCCTTGAGACGAATACGAATACGCTGGTTCTGCACAATACAACTCCACAAAAAACCGCCACTCCGCGAGGGAGTGCCGAAAAAAAGAGGGCGAATCATAGGGCCGGGGCTGGGCACTGTCAACTACCAATTACCCGCTTTTGAGCCGCCCGGGGGCTCCCGGCATTAAGTCACAAACCGCTGCCGCAGCCGGAATTGCGGGCCCTGGGGAGGTCAGATTGGACGAAATCGTGCCCGGAGCAACCCGTCACAGCCCCGCTGCGGGCAATTTTTGTGGCGCTGCGCTCAGGGATAACCGCCCCCAAGGCGCATTACGACCCATCATTTTTCGCCAAAACATCCCAAAAAAGCTGCTATGGGTTACATTTACTCCACCGGGGACGGACCCAGCGGCCCTTATCTGAGCATGGCCTGGGTGATTCCGGGCAAGCTTTCACGGAGGAAAGTGACATGCGCAACCCAACCCCTTCTGACCACAGCAGCTTCATCGCTTATATTTTCTGGATATTCGGCTTCATTGGGCTGCACAGGTTCTATTTGGGGCGCCCTATTACGGGGGCGATCTGGGCCCTGACCCTGGGTCTGTTTCTGATCGGCTGGATCATCGACCTGTTCCTGATCCCGGGCATGACCGAGGATGCCTCGGAGCGATATCCCGGCGGCGATGAGGATTACAACCTGGTTTGGATCCTGCTGGTGGTGCTCGGGGTCTTCGGCGTGCACCGGTTTTACCAGGGCAAGGTGATCAGCGGCCTGGTTTATCTGTTCACCCTGGGGGTTTTCGGCCTGGGCATCCTCTACGACCTGTTCACCCTCAATGACCAGATTGCAGCGGAGAACAATGCCGCGTATCGATGACTGAGGCGCTAACGGGGTAGCACGATTGCCAATGCAACCCGGTTACTGGACAGCATGTGGTCTGCGCGCTGCACCCAGCCACTTCCAAGACCCGGCCAGACACCCCTTTCCGCCCCTCAACAGGGGCTGCTAAGCCCGGCCCCAATCGATCGCTTATTTCAGCC
>JAAXJC010000089.1 GCA_012270045.1 Luminiphilus sp. | reverse complement strand
GGTCGACCTCCAGCTCCAGATACTCACTGTTGATCACCATTATTGTCCCCTGTCCCCGGTCGCCACCGATCATTCCTACACGTACCTGATCGCCTGGATGCACTTTAAGCACCTGCTGGAGATGGGTAAATCGATGATCTCCAAGGACCACCCGGCCAGTATCGGACAGCTCGGTTTCATCAAACAGAATAATGTTCACGACAGATTAGAGTCAGGACATCCAGAGATCATAGTCATCTGCAGCGGAGACCTGACCCTCAACCCAATCACCCGGGCGCAGGCCGGCAACATCAGACAAATGAACGACACCGTCAATTTCCGGGGCATCGGCAACGCTTCGGCCTATTGCAGTATCGCCGTCTACTTCATCAATCAGAACCTGCAGTCGCGTGCCCACTTTTTTTTGCAGCTTGTCGCTACTGATCACCTGTTGCTTCGCCATGAACGTGTTCCAGCGTTCCTGCTTTAGCGCTTCGGGGACAGGGTCAGGCAGAGCGTTGGCAGCGGCGCCCTCAACCGGCGAGTACTGAAAACAGCCCACCCGATCCAGTTGGGCTTCATCGATAAAATCCAGCAGTTCCCGGAACTCATCTTCGGTTTCTCCGGGGAAGCCAACAATGAACGTGGAGCGCAGGGTGAGATCAGGGCACAGGGTGCGCCACTTTTTTATCCGCTCCAGGGTCTTTTCAGCAGCCGCAGGTCGCTTCATTCGCTGCAGTACCGACGGGCTGCCATGTTGTAGCGGTACGTCCAGGTAGGGAAGGAGTTTTCCCTCGGCCATCAACGGAATCAAATCATCGACATGGGGATACGGATATACATAGTGCAGTCGAACCCAGATGCCGAATTCCGCCAGGGTTTCAGCAAGGGTCAGTAAATTCGACTTCAGCGGTCTGCCTTCCCAGAAATCAGTTCGGTACTTCAGGTCCACTCCGTAGGCACTGGTGTCCTGTGAGATAACCAGCAGTTCACGGACGCCGGCTTTCACCAGTGCCTCAGCCTCGCGCATGATGTCGCCTATGGGCCTGCTGACCAGGTCCCCGCGCATATTGGGAATGATGCAGAAACGGCAGCGGTGATTGCAGCCCTCGGAAATTTTCAGATAGGCATAGTGACGTGGCGTGAGTTTGATGCCCTGTTCCGGCACCAGGTCGATCAGTGGATCTGGCCGACGACTGATGGGGATGGCTTCGTGCACTGCACCGACCACTTCTTCGTAAGCCGCAGGACCGCTGATGCCCAGAATGTTGGGATGCAGAGCTTGAATGCGTTTCGCGTCGTCGCCCTTACCCATGCAACCTGTGACCAGCACCCGACCGTTTTCCTGCATTGCCTCACCAATGGCCTCCAGCGATTCGGCCTTGGCACTGTCGATGAAGCCACAGGTATTGACGACTACAACGGCAGCGTCCTCGTAACTGGGGGTAATGTCGTAGCCGTCCGCGCGCAATTGGGTGAGGATGCGCTCTGAATCCACAAGCGCTTTGGGGCAGCCCAATGAAATAAATCCGACTTTTTCGGAACTCTCGGTCATTTTGAATGCGGTACTTGGTCGGGAAGTGGCAGGCGCCCAGTGTACCTTTGATATCGGGGCACACTCAAAGGCGTCGCACCTCCCGGTCACTGTGGGTGCCGACTTTGAGCTCTTGCCGGAGCAGTGAGAGCAGTAGCAGGCTGTCTTCGCGATTCAGAAACTCGCCAACTTCTACGGTTTGCTCTTTGTCGTGGAGTGCGAGGGTAGGACCATCCCAGGGGTGCTTCTCTGGCGTAACCGCCAGGCTCGATTGCGCGCGTTCAAACTGCCAAGTTCTCCTGGGTGCGTAATGACCCTTGTCGATGCGAACGGTTTTTTCGTCCAGGGTTATCACATGGCGATACTGTAGTTTCCAATTGACGTAATACAGGGCTGTTGCCAATGCGGCCAGCTCCAGGCCTGCAAAGGGCAGTATTGGCCATGCGCCCATCAGTGAAAAAGCCACGGCCGCACCCAAGGAAGGCACGGCCACCGCTGACAGCAGCCAGAGATTGTGCCGCCAGGTAGAGGATTGGTTCGGTTTGGCAATTATGATCTGCGCATTTTCTTGTCTGGAACTGCTGATCACGATGTCGTATCCCCTGACGTGGCACCTTGTTACGTGGTCTGTTGGGTGAACGGACTAACCCGGGCGCACGCCGGTGAGGCCGGATAGCCCGAACGGCGCTGGGGAATGTGCCCGCAGCCAGTCACCGGTTTTCGGGTGCTGAAAACCCAAGTCGCGGGCGTGCAGTAGCAGCCGGGGCGCAGCCGCCAGCGCCTCTGGGTGGGCGTACATATCGCAGCCCAGGATGGGATGCCCAAGGGCCATCATGTGGACGCGTAGCTGGTGCGAGCGGCCGGTGATGGGCCGTAACTCCACCAGCGTTCGGTCGCGATCCCTTCCCAGCACCTTGAATTTGGTTTGTGACGGTTTTCCCGAGCGCTCACAGATCTTCTGCTTCGGTCGATTTTCCCAGTCGGCGGCGAGGGGTAGGCTGATTTCACCCTCCTCCTCAGCAACAGTCCCGTGGACCAGTGCTTGATAGATTTTTTGAATATTGCGTCCTTGGAACTGTCGATTCAGATGGGCGAGGGCTGTTTTGTTCCGCGGCACGACCAGTAGGCCGCTGGTATCGAGATGGAGGCGATGGGCGGCCGCCACCCCCGGGCACTCACGCTGCAGACGCCTGATCAGGCTATCCCGGGTCCGCGGGTGTCGCCCTGGAACGCTCAATAGCAGGTGGGGTTTGTCGACAATGAGCAATGACTGATCGGCGTAGAGAATCCTGATGGATTCACTGCTGTGGGGTACCAGATAGGGCGGGGCTTCCAATGGTCGCTGGGGTTCCAAAGGGTCGGGTTGCTCAGGTGGTTTTGCCGAGTGCTCGTTGGTAGCGCAGGACCGTCTCGGCAATGCCCCAGGTCAGGGCATCCACAGTGAAGGCGTGCCCGATGGAGACCTCAGCCAAAGCGGGTAGCTTGAAATCAGGCAGGTTCGACAGGTTGAGGTCATGACCCGCATTCACCCCGAGACCCGCCTCGATGGCGGCGGCTGCGGTTTCCTGGAAGGCATTCAGGACTGCCCTAAAATCGCCGGCCTCATGGGCCCTGGCGTAGCTTTCTGTGTACAGCTCTATGCGATCGGCGCCCAGGCTTGCAACGGTCAGCATCGCAGCGGGCTCAGGGTCCATAAAAAGGCTGACGCGACAGCCAAGATCCTTGAGTTCCCTGATAACAGGTGCCAGGCGCCCGCCATCCCGCGCAACATCGAAACCGTGGTCTGAGGTGAGTTGTCCATCGCTGTCAGGCACCAGCGTGACTTGTGCTGGCAATGCCTCCCTGACCAGGGCCATAAAACCCGGGTAGTCCTTTACGTCGTCCCGGTCGCTGGGTGTCGCGGCGGTAAACGGATTGCCTTCGATGTTGAGCTCAACCGTCAGGCTGGCTTTGAGGTCCAGACAGTCCTGGGCCCGGATATGGCGCTGGTCGGGACGGGGGTGGACGGTGATGCCGTCGGCTCCAGCGGCTATGCACTGTTGCGCATGGGCCACGACATCGGGAATGCGGGTAACTCTGGAGTTTCGAATCAGTGCAATTTTATTCAGGTTGATGCTCAGGTCCGTCACTGGTCCTTCATCCGCTTCACCTCTTTGATGACAATGGCGTCTATCGGCACGTCATTAAACGGGCGCTCTCCGGCGCTGGTTTTCATCAATGCGGTATCGGTCTCTGCCGTAGCAATGAAATCGACCACTTTCAGGCCTTTCACCACTTCACCGAAGACCGTGTAGCCCTCTTTCCCTGGCGCCCAGTCCAGGCGCAGGTTGCTGCGCTGATTGATGAAAAATTGTGCAGTCGCTGAGTCGGGATCACTGGTGCGGGCCATGGCAATGCTGCCGCGGATATTGTGCAGCTTATTGCGGCTCTCGTTGACAATGGGGTCACCCGACTCCTTTTCCTCCATGGCACTGGTGAACCCGCCACCCTGGATCATGAAATTGTTGATCACGCGATGAAAGATAGTGCCGTTGTAGAAGCCACTGTCGACATAGCTTAGAAAATTTTCAACGGTGACCGGAGCTTTCTCGGGATATAACTTCAGGGTGATATCGCCCGCAGAGGTCACCAGCTTGACCACAGGGTTCTTGGTCTGTTCTTCCCCATGGACCAGGACGGGTCCCATAAGCAGTCCCAACAACAGCGTTATTAGCCTCAGGTTTTTCATGATATTGAGTTCCTTACAGGGGAAAAAAGTTGGTCATGACCATCCGTCGCTACGTCGCCGCTTGGGCATCAGTCGGGGTGCCAGCGCCGCAATTATCACGCCCAACAGCACCGCCAGCGCGCCGTCTATGATCATGTTGCTGTCTATTCGCTCCTTGAGACGCACGTTTTCCAGCTTCAAAAGTTCGGCTTCCGAACGCTTGTTTTCCAACTCCCTGGCGAGACTCTGGTTTCTCTCGTCCAGTTCAATGGCTGCGCCGGAAATTCGCCTGATTTCCAACAGTTCGGCATCAGTGGTGGCGAGCCGCTCACGCAGTTCCGCGAGCTCGCCGTCCGCAGCATAAGCCTCGCTTTGGGTATCGTCGAGCATGGACAGCAGTTTGTCGCGGTCTGCCTCCAGTTCCCGATAGCGCGCCTCCGCCTGCTCAAGCAGTATTTTTGTCGGTAGCTCGGCCTGAATATACTGGGCTCGAAGCCAGCCACGGGTGCCGCCACGGGTCTCAACTTCAGCCCAGACGCCGTCTTCGGACAGGCTGAACAGCGTGATGGGCGTTCCCGAGGGCAGGCCCTTGTTAACAATCCGGTACTCGCCCCCCGCGCCACTGCGCACGGGCACCAGAATTTCATCGGTAATGTAGCGCTGCTCCTGGGCGTATGCGGTTACCGCCAGGAAATTCAGCAGCAGCAAAAGCATTCCATGGCGACGCATCCAGCGTGGGTTGAACTCGGCCGTCATTTTGTTTCCTCCTTGATATCCCGCGTGAGTCCGGCTGTCTGAACCAGATTTTGACGACTCACGGGGCTCCTTCCTCACCACCGGGTGTTTGGGATTTCAGCCAGGGTCCCATCATGGCCACCGTCACGACCATTATAAATAGGGTAAACGCGAAACCTGACCACAGTTTATAGGCAACCCAGGTCGCTTCTGAAAACCGGTAGGCCACAAACAGATTCATAGCGCCCACGACAGAAAAGTGCAGCACCCAAACCCAGCAGATTCTGCGCCAAATACGGGGAGGTACCTGCAGCTGGGATCCCATGAGTCGTTCCAGCAGGTTCTGGGAGCCCCAGTATTGGGACAGGGCAAAAGCCCCAGCCATGCCCCAATTAAATACCGTCGGTTTCCACTGGATAAAAAGCTCGTTCCTGAAAAACAGAGTGGCGCCACCAAACACCAATACGGCGGCGGCAGTCCACAGCACCCGCTTCTCAAGTTCCCCGGCCACCAACCAGAGCAGGGGCAGCATCACTACTGTGGACGCCATCAAGGCCTGGGTAGCGCTGTAGATGCCGTCGACCGTATGGGACCAGCCCATGATGTCGAGGGTCGATCCATCCATTTGATAGATCACGAAGAACAGTATGATGGGCAGGAATTCAATCAGTTGTTTCATGGATTACTCTGGTTTGGGGGCGGACTTGTGCCCCCTTTAACGTCGCGGAACTCTGGTAGTCTTCGCCCAGCAACAGCTTTGAGTGTAGAGACCTTGTTGATCGACTTCCACACGCATAGTACCGCTTCAGACGGGGCCCTGACACCGGCAGAACTGCTGAGCCGGGCCCAGGCAAGGGACGTAAAGGCCCTTGCGGTGACCGACCATGACACCGTTTCAGGCTGTCTGGAGGCCATGGCCACGTCGGTGGCGGATCTGAAAGTGGTATCCGGGCTTGAGCTGTCCTGTCGCTGGGGCGGCACAACAATCCACATCGTCGGTCTCGGTGTAAATCCTGCCCAACAGGGCCTGACGGCGTTGCTGGCGTCACTGGATCGATTGCGGGAAGAGCGGGCCGGGAGGATCGCCGAAAAACTCGACGGACTGGGAATGCCCGGGGCTCTCGCAGGGGCACGGGGCCTGGCTGGTAGCGGGCAAATCTGCAGGCCACATTTTGCCAACTGGCTGGTTAATGAGGGTTACGCCAAAACCGCCGGCGTGGCTTTTGACAAGTGGCTGGGCAATGGCAAAGCCGCGGATAGCAAAACCCAGTGGCCCGAATTGGCTACAACCGTGACTGCAATCAGAGCCGCCGGCGGGCTGCCGGTGCTGGCACATCCGCTCAAATATCGGTTTACCCGCACCAAACTGCGAGCCCTGTGCAGTGATTTTGGTGCCGCTGGCGGCATTGCTGTCGAAATTGTCAACGGTCGCCAGGCTTCCAGCGAAATAGCTGAACTGAGCAGGCTGGCGCAGGAGATGGACCTGGCCGTATCCATTGGCAGCGATTTTCATCGGGATTGGCCCCATGGCGCCGATCTGGGTGTGGACACTGCGGTCGCCAGAGGGCTTCCAGCAGTTTGGGAGATGTTGCTTTGAGTCAGTTTTTCGCCATACACCCCGATAACCCCCAGCCGAGGCGGGTGCGGCAGGCGGTGGAGATCCTGCTCAGTGGCGGCATCATTGCCTACCCCACAGACTCTGCCTATGCGCTGGGCTGTCGCCTGGGCGACAAACGGGCGCTGGAGGGCATTCGCCGCATCCGCAAACTGGATGACGGCCATAACTTCACCCTTGTTTGCCCGGACCTGTCGGTGCTGGGAACCTATGCTCGGGTGAGCAACACCACCTACAGGCTGATACGCAACGCAACACCCGGTCCCTACACCTTCATCCTGGAGGCCACGGGCGAGGTGCCGCGTCGCCTTCTGCACCCGCGGCGGAAAACTGTCGGGGTTCGGGTCCCTGATAACCGTATCGCACAGGCGCTGCTAGCGGAACTCGCCGAACCGATAATGAGCGTTACTTTGATACTGCCGGGTGATCAGTACCCCCTGACTGACCCCTACGACATCAGGGATAGCCTGGAGCACGAAATAGCCCTGGTTATCGACGGCGGCTTTTGCGGTATGGAGCCCACCAGTGTCGTCGACCTGTCAGGGGATGAGCCCAGGGTAATGCGTGAGGGGCTGGGTGACGTGGCCCGGTTTTCCAGCTGATTAACGAGCGTGGTCATGGCAGACGAAGATCGGGTTCCTGAGTTATAATTCTGCGGTGACTACGACCTCGCCCCCCGATACACCAGACCCGAATTCTGTTCCGGAGTCCCTGCTGCCGCCCGAGCCCGTGGAGCGCGTGCTGAGCAGCCCACAGCAGGGGGAAATGCCCTTCGCGATCGTCATGGGGCAGGAGATGACCGAGTTGCCCAAGGACCTCTACATTCCGCCCCGGGCGCTGGAGGTTATCCTCGAGGCCTTTGAAGGGCCGCTGGATCTTCTGCTGTACCTCATTCGACGCCAGAACCTGGATATTCTGGACATCGGCGTTGCGGAGATCACCAACCAGTACATGCAGTATGTTGAGTTGATGGACGCCATGCAGTTCGAATTGGCTGCAGAGTATTTGCTGATGGCGGCCATGCTGGCTGAGATCAAGTCACGCATGCTGCTGCCCAGGTCGTCCGAGGTCGAGGAGGATGAGGACGACCCCCGTGCCAACCTGATACGCCGCCTGCAGGAGTATGAGCGCTTCAAACAGGCCGCGGAGGAAATTGATGCCCTGCCCCGAGTCGAGCGGGATACCTGGGTGGCCAAGGTTGAGCCCCCGGACCTGAAACGCGATCGACCACTACCTGACCTTGAAATGCGTGAGCTTCTGGTGGCTCTGGGGGAGGTGCTCAAGCGGGCTGACATGTATGAGAGTCACCAGATACAGCGGGAGTCCCTGTCCACAAGAGAGCGCATGTCAGATGTGCTTGAGGTCCTGCGCGCCAGCAATTTCGTACCCTTCGTATCCCTGTTTAAAGCCGAAGAAGGGCGTCTTGGGGTGGTGGTGACCTTTCTGGCAATTATGGAGTTGATAAAGGAGTCTTTGGTGGAGATTGTCCAGACCGAGGCCTTTGGTCCCATCCACGTGAAGGCGAGGGTAGATTGATGGGGGATACTGGATTGGTCCAGATTCTGGAGGGGGCTTTGATGGCGGCTGGTGAGGCGCTGTCGCTGCAGCGTATGAGCCAGTTGTTTGACGAATTTGACCGCCCTGCCAACGCGGACCTGCGGGAAGCACTGGAAGAGGTGGGCCGACGTTGCGAGGGGCGAGGGTATGAATTGGTCCAGGTAGCCGGTGGTTATCGCTTCCAGGTTCGGCAAAGTCTTTCCACCTGGGTGGGCAGGCTTTGGCAAGAGCGTCCGCCCCGTTATTCGAGGGCTCTGCTGGAGACCCTGTCATTGATCGCCTACCGGCAACCGATTACCCGGGGGGATATCGAAGAGATTCGGGGTGTTGCGGTCAGCACTAACATCATCAAAACACTCCAGGAGCGGGATTGGGTCAGGGTGGTCGGACATCGTGATGTGCCTGGTCGACCTGCGATGTATGCAACAACGCGCCAGTTTCTGGACTATTTCAACCTGAAATCGCTGGAGGACCTGCCGCCTCTGGCCGAGATCAAGGACCTGGATAACCTCTCCGGTGATTTACCGCTGGGAGAGCCCTTGGAAGTGGCAGGTCAGGACAGCAGCGAAGCTGCCGAGGTCGGAACGGAAGTCGCCGATCCGCCACCGGATGACCAGCAAAGCCTCGACGGGGAACCGCGTCTTGAAGAAGACCCAGCCGCCCTCGACTGACAACGGATCCTCACTCCCTGACGCTGTTGGCAAAGGCGAAAAACTGCAGAAGTCCTTGGCCAGGGCTGGCCTGGGGTCCCGCCGTGAGATGGAGCGTTGGATTGAGCAGGGCCGTTTCGCGATTGGCGGCCGCAGGGCGCAACTCGGGGACCGCCTGTTTCCCGGGGAGCGGGTCACCCTTGACGGCAAACCGGTGGATCTTGAAACGGTTGAGCAAGTCCGCTGCCTGCTCTACCACAAACCGGTAGGTGAAGTTTGCTCCCGCAAGGATCCCGAGGGGAGAAGGACCGTATTTGATTCTCTCCCGGCATTGCAGGGCAGTCGATGGATTGTGGTGGGACGCCTGGACTTCAATACCTCTGGTCTGCTGCTGTTTACCACCGACGGTGAGTTGGCACACCGTCTGATGCACCCCAGCAGTGCGGTCGAGCGGGAGTACCTGGTCAGGGTTATGGGACAGGTGGATGACAATATCCTCGATAACCTCCGGGAAGGCGTCATTCTGGACGACGGCCCGGCTCGATTTACCGATATCGTGGATGGCGGCGGTGAGGGGATTAACCGTTGGTTCTATGTGGTTTTGATGGAGGGCCGCAACCGTGAGGTCAGAAGGTTGTGGGAATCCCAGGGTCTGACTGTCTCCCGCCTGAAACGGGTGAGGTATGGAGAAGTATTCATGCCCTCCAAGCTCAAACAGGGTGAGTGGATGGAGTTACCCGAGAGAGATGTGGACGTTGTTTACAGCATGGCGGGCCTGGATCCGAAGCCGGTCAGACCGCTGGGCGATAAGGCCAGGGAAAAGTTGGAGCGGCTGGCGAGAAAATCCGGGAAGCAAACAACCCGGCGGCTCGCCAGTGGCAAGTCGGGCTTCAAGCGCCGCTACAAATAGCCGCTTCAGCCCTGGGCGTTCAGTGCCTGCCCATTGAGCCCGCTGCTGGCGTCGCTCATCAGATAGACCCAGGTGGCCATCAGTGCGGCCGGCTCCGGATTGGTGTCGGGCGGCTCGGCAGGGTAGGCGGCGCGACGCATGGCAGTGTTCACGGCCCCGGGGTTGAGGCTGTTCACCCTGACGCTGCCTATGCCGCCCAATTCATCAGCCCACACCTGCATCAGCCCCTCGGTAGCAAACTTCGACACCGCATAACTGCCCCAGAATGCGCGTCCCCGACGGCCAACGCTGGAACTGGTGAACAGTACCGATGCCATGGGTGCCTGCTCCAACAGTGGCAGCACAGCCTGGGTCAGCATGAACGGCGCGTTGACGTTGACCTGCATGGATTCATGCCATTTTGCGGCGCTGGTCTGAGCCAGTGCTTTTCGGTCGCCCAGGATACTGGCGTTGTGCAGCAGGCCATCCAGCTTCGCCAGCGACTTGGACAGCTCTGCGGCGAGCGCCATCAGGTCGTCATGGCTGGTTTGGGCCAGGTCGGCCGGGATGATTCCGGGTTGCTGGCCGCCCTCTGCCACAATGTCGTCGTATACGGCCTCCAGCTTGGCTTCTGTTCGCCCCAGCAGCAGCACTTCGGCGCCGTGCCTGGCAAAGCTGAGCGCAGCGGCGCGGCCGATGCCGTCACCCGCTCCCGTTACGAGGATGGTTTTGCCGCCCAGTTCATCGTCCTGTGGCAGCCAGTCTTTGGGTACAAAGGTCATTGGATTATCCGGTTAATGCTGATGGCCAACTCCTCGCTGGAATGCACTACCAGGTCGGCACCCCATTGTGCAGGATCATCGTTGTCCGCGAGGTAGCCGTAAGCGGCAGCGACTGTCATGCAACCAGCCCGGTTACCTGCTTCGATGTCACGCCAATGATCACCGATATAAATGCTGTTCTCAGGACGGGATGCGGCCTGCCGGCAGCCCAGTATGATCCCCTCTGGATCGGGCTTTGCGGTCGCCACATCACAGGGTGTCACCAGCGCCCGCGCGGCAGGGTCAAAGTCCAGTGCAGCCATCAGCGGTTCTGCAAAGCGTCGAAACTTATTGGTTACCACGCCCCAGGGTATGCCCGCCGTGCCAAGGGCTGATATCAAATCCCTGAGTCCCGGATAGGGCCTGGCTGCCAGGCCAAGACTTTTTTCATAGCGATCCAAAAACTCCTGGCGCAATTCCTCGTGGCCTGTGCTGTCGGCAGGGCAATCAAAGGCGAGGGTGACAAGGGCGGCGGCCCCATTACTAACCGAAGCCCGGATCGTTTGCTTGAGTAACGGTGGCAGGTTGCGATCGGCGCGCATGGCCTGCAACACCAACTCGAACTCCTCTGCCGTGTCCACCAACGTACCGTCGAGATCAAACAGCACCGCCTCAGGTCTGGCCGTTTGCAGTGTCACTGGCTCAGGCCGAATCAGGTTTGGACGCCCGAACCATGTAATTGACGGACAGGTCTGTGGGGTGCAGGCGGTAGTGCCGGGTGATGGGGTTATAGGTGAGCCCGGATACATCCGTGAGCACCAGACCCGCTTGCCTGATCCACCCGGCAAGTTCCGAGGGTTTGATGAACTTGCCGTACTCGTGGGTGCCCTTGGGCAGCAGATTGAGGATGTATTCAGCGCCCACAATGGCGAAAGCAAAGGCCTTGGGGTTTCTGTTGATGGTTGAGAAATATAGGTCCGCACCCGGTTTTGCCAGTGCGGCACAGGCCGCTATGACTGCACCAGGTTCGGGTACGTGCTCCAGCATTTCCAGGCAGGTGACGACATCAAAGGCGCCCGGGGACTGGGCGGCCAGCTGCTCAGCAGTGGTCTTTTCGTAATCGATATCGAGGCCGCTCTCAAGCTGGTGTAATCGCGCCACGCTAAGGGGCGCTTCGCCCATATCGATGCCCTTCACGCTGGCGCCTCGCCAGGCCATAGCCTCGGTGAGCAGGCCACCGCCACAGCCAACATCAAGCAACGATTTCCCTTTCACTGACGAAAAGCTGTCTATCCAGTTCGCCCGCAGCGGGTTGATTTCATGCAGTGGCTTGAATTCACTGTTGGGGTCCCACCAGCGCGCCGCCAGGGCTTCAAATTTGGCGATTTCAGCCGGGTCGACATTGTCAATTGCGGTCATGTGCTCTGTGTCCGAATTCGATGCTAATGATTTGCCTGGTGGGCCCGGAACTTTTCGGGCCAACGGCCTGCCCTGGCAGTGATGGTGTTCAAATCCAGGGTCGTGAGGCGGCCCTCATTGACCAGGCACCGCCCCGCGATCCAACTGTGTGTCAGCTCGGACCCTGTGGTTGCGTAAACCAGTTGGGACATTATGTTGCTGAGGGGCTGTGTATTCACGCCGCTTAAATCCAGGGCGATCATATCTGCCAGTTTGCCTACCTCCAGGGAGCCCACTTTGTCTTCCAGCCCCAACGCTCTGGCGCCGCCCAATGTGGCCATCTCCAGAGCCGATCCTGCGGGTAGTGCGGTCGCTTCGTGCTGCTCAAGTTTAGCCAACAATGCCGCGCTCTGGAGTTCTGCCAGCATACTCAGACGGTTGTTACTGGCCGCCCCATCGGTGCCCAGCGCAACGTTGACCCCGGCCTGGTGCAGCCTGTGCACCGGACAAATTCCCGAGGCCAGTTTCATGTTTGATCGTGGGCAGTGCACCACATGGCTGTTGTTGTCTACCAGCCGTTGGATGTCCTCGCTGGAAAGCGATGTCATGTGAACACACTGGCTCCTTGGCCCGAGCAAACCCAGTCGGTCCAGCAGTGCCACGGGCCGCTCCCCCGTGGCCTCCACGGCAGACTGAACTTCGCCCCTGGTTTCATGCAGGTGGATCTGCATGGGGGCATCGAGCTCGTTGGTAAGCGTGGAGACCTTCCTCAGCGTGGCTTCGGAGACACTGTAGGTAGCGTGTAGGCCAAAACCGACGTCAACCAGGTCGTCATCGCGATAGTCATCCCTGAGGGCCAGTCCTTTTTCCAGACAGCTGTCACTGTCCCTGGCCCAGGCGGTTTCGACGTCTATGATGGGGAATACGAGCTGCGCCCTCATGCCCGCTGACTGTATCCGTTGCGCCGTCACCTCCGGGAAGAAGTACATGTCACTCAGGGTGGTGGTGCCCCCCAGTAACAATTCGGCAAGGGCGAGGTCGGTGCCATCTGCCACGAATTCCTCCGAGACAAAGTGCGCCTCCAATGGCCATATATGATCCTGCAGCCAGCTCAGTAACGGGGCGTCGTCAGCCACTCCCCGGAGCAGTGACATGGCACTGTGGCCATGGGCATTGACCAGGCCCGGCATCAAAACCTGGGAGGGCAGGTGCACGTGCTGTTCAGCTTCAATTTGTTCCGCCTCAGGGGTGGGTAGCAGGGCTGCAATGCGGCCTTGCTGTACCACCAGGCTGTGTTCCGAGAGAACTTCTCCCCTGGGAATAATGGGCAAAATCCAGGCGGGATGGACCACCAGTTGGACGGCTGATTTGTTGTCAGATGGCAGCATTTATCGAGTATACATCCTGCGCTTGGATACTGCCGGATCGACGTGCTGAAGATGGCCCTTCGGGGCCGGATTTGGTATGATCCGAGGATCGGCGCAGCCGGTTTTCCCCCCGCAAAGATAAAGCAGCTTTAATGGCAGAGACACCCAAGGAAATCGCACGGGAAGTACTTCCCGTCAACATCGAAGACGAACTCAAACAGTCGTATATGGACTACGCCATGAGCGTGATCGTCGGACGGGCCTTACCCGACGTGCGCGATGGTCTGAAACCGGTACACCGGCGTGTGCTGTTCGCCATGAATGAGCTCAACAACGATTGGAACAAGCCCTATAAGAAGTCAGCCAGGGTGGTGGGCGATGTCATCGGTAAGTACCACCCCCATGGGGATTCTGCGGTCTATGACACGATTGTGCGTATGGCCCAGGACTTCTCTCTCCGCTACACATTGGTTGATGGCCAGGGCAACTTCGGTTCTGTTGATGGCGACTCCGCGGCGGCCATGCGGTACACCGAAATTCGCATGAGTAAGCTGGCCCATGCCCTGCTGGCGGACCTCGACAAGGAGACCGTCGACTTTGTCGACAATTACGATGGCACCGAGCAGATACCTGCTGTGCTACCTACCCGAGTGCCCAATTTGCTGGTCAATGGTTCCTCGGGCATCGCGGTGGGCATGGCCACCAACATTCCGCCCCACAACCTCAAGGAGGTGGTGGCAGGCTGCCTGGCCCTCATCGACAACCCGGAGATCACGGTTGATGGCCTGATGGAATATATCCCCGGCCCCGATTTTCCGACCGGAGCCATCATCAATGGCCGTGCAGGGATTGTTCAGGCGTACCGAACAGGACGGGGGCGAATATACGTGCGCGCCCGCGCCGAGGTCATCACCGACGAATCCAAGGGTAAAGACACCATTGTGATTCACGAAATTCCCTACCAGATCAACAAGGCACGCCTGATAGAACGCATTGCCGAACTGGTCAAGGAAAAGAAAATAGAAGGCATCACTGAACTGCGTGACGAGTCCGACAAGGACGGTTTGCGGGTGGTCATAGAACTGCGCCGGGGCGAGATGGGTGATGTTGTGCTGAACAACCTGTACGCCCAGACCCAGCTGCAGTCGGTGGTGGGTATTAACATGGTGGCCCTGGTAGACGGTCAGCCCCGCACCCTGAACCTGCTGGAAATGATTGAGGCCTTTGTCAGGCACCGTCGGGAAGTGGTCACCCGGCGCACCGTTTACTTGCTGCGCAAGGCACGGGAGCGGGGTCATGTGCTGGAGGGCCTGGCCATCGCCCTGGCGAATATCGATGCAGTCATCGAGTTGATCAAAACATCGCCCACGCCGGCGGATGCCAAGGCCGGACTGATCGCCAGTCCGTGGCAGCCGGGGGATGTCACTGCCATGCTGGAGCGCGCAGGGGATGATGCTTGCCGCCCCGATGACCTTGGACCCGAGTTTGGGTTGCGGGAAGGTAACTACCACCTGTCACCGGCCCAGGCCCAGGCCATTCTGGATCTGCGCCTGCACCGCCTGACCGGGCTGGAACACGAAAAACTGCTGCAGGAATACTCGGATAAACTGGTTGAGATCGCCGACTTCCTGGAGATACTGCGTGAGCCCGAGCGGTTGCGGCAGGTGATTCGTGAGGAACTGAGGGAACTGGTAGAGGAATTCGGAGATGATCGCCTGACGGAAATCACGGACTCTCCCCATGACTTGAAGGTGGAGGACCTGATTACCGAGGAAGACCGGGTGGTGACTATCTCCCATGGCGGTTATGCCAAAACCCAGTCGCTGTCGGATTATCAAGCCCAACGCCGGGGTGGCACCGGCCGGTCCGCCACTGCGGTCAAGGATGAGGATTTCGTAGAGCATCTGCTGATTGCCAGTACCCACGCGACCATTCTGTGTTTTTCGGACCTGGGCAAGGTCTACTGGCTGCGGGTCTTTCACATTCCGTTGGCCAGCAGAAACTCCAGGGGCCGTCCCATGGTCAACCTGCTGCCCCTTGATGAGGGCGAGAGAATTACCTCTATCCTGCCCATCGAAGGGTATGAAGAAGGACACTATATTTTCATGGCGACCGCCCGGGGCTTCGTCAAGAAAACGGATATGCGCCAGTTTTCCCGGCAGCGCAGCGTTGGCCTGCGGGCACTGGAATTGGAAGAGGGCGACTGGTTGGTTGGGACGGCGGTTACCCACGGTGATTGTGACGTGATGTTGCTGTCCAGTGAGGGCAAGGCGGTTCGCTTCGCGGAAGACGCTGTCCGGGCCATGGGTCGCACGGCCAGGGGGGTCAGGGGCATCAGCCTGGGTGACGGGCATCGACTGATCTCCCTGATCGTACCCCGGGAGAATCACAGCATCCTTACGGTCAGTGAAAAGGGATACGGCAAGCGCACCAGAAACAGTGAGTTTCCCACCAAGGGCAGGGGCACCAAAGGTGTCATTGCCATGGCGACCACTACCAAGAACGGCCCGCTGGTAGGTGCCGTGCAGGTCTCTGACCGGGATGAAATTATGCTGATTTCTGATCAGGGCACTGCTGTGCGCACCCGGGTCGATGAAATTTCAGTGTTAGGTCGCAATACCCAGGGTGTGCGGGTTATCAAGACGCGGGACGATGAAAAGCTGGTACGCCTGAGCCGTATTGTTGAGGATGACGCTGACGGGGCACACGCTGAGGCCCCTGATCCTGACGGAGCGTCCTGATCCGTGGCGCGTGCCTACAATTTTTGTGCCGGTCCCGCGGCACTGCCGGAACCGGTTCTCGCCAAAGCCAAGGATGAACTGCTCGAATGGCGAGGTCAGGGCGCCTCGGTTATGGAGGTCAGTCATCGCTCTAAGGCTTTTGAGGAGGTGGCAGCGGCAGCTGAAGCGTCTTTGCGACGGCTGTTGGGCGTATCCGACGACTATGCCGTGCTGTTCCTGCAGGGCGGAGCCAGCCAGCAGTTTGCAGCTGTTCCCCTGAACCTGGCGAACCGGGGCGACGCCGCCGATTACCTGGTCACCGGGCAATGGTCCAAGAAGGCCTACGCCGAAGGCGCGCGCTTTGTCCAGGCCAACCTGGTCGCCGACGGTGCGTCCGATAACTACATGGCGATACCGGACAGGTCGACCTGGAGCGAAGCTGGTGGTTGTTATTTCCACTACTGCCCCAACGAGACCATTGGCGGACTTGAGTTCCCCGAGGTACCCGATACCGACGCCCCCCTGGTCGCGGATATGTCGTCAACGCTGCTGTCCAGGCCCATTGATGTCTCCCGGTTCGGTGTTGTTTATGCGGGTGCGCAGAAAAATATCGGCCCGGCCGGCCTCGCTCTCGTGCTGGTGCGTCGGGATTTGCTCGGGGCCGCTCGCTCCGACTGCCCGGCGATGTTGAACTGGGAAACCGCAGCCAACCACGGCTCGATGTACAACACCCCCCCTACCTTTGCCATCTATCTCACAGGCCTTGTTTTTGAGTGGCTCGAGGGTCTGGGTGGCCTTGAGGCAATGGCGACCATCAATCAACGCAAGGCGGCCAGGCTGTATGGATTGATTGATGCCTCTCCCTTCTATGACAACCCGGTAGCGCGGTGCGCGCGCTCACTGATGAACGTGCCGTTTACGCTGGCAGACAGTGAACTCGACGGGACCTTTCTGCGGGAGGCTGAAGCCGCGGGACTCCTCAATCTCAAGGGTCATCGATCAGTGGGCGGAATGCGTGCCAGCATCTACAATGCGGTGTCGGAAGAGGCCGTGGAGGCCCTATGCGAGTTTATGAACCAGTTCGAGCAACGCTACGGCTAGGATATGGCTACTGACGAGGACCTCGCCGGCATCAGGGCCCGCATTGACGCCATCGACAGCCAGTTGATCGGTTTGATCAGTGACCGCGCCCGCTGTGCCCAGGAGGTCGCCGAAATCAAGCTGGCGTCGGTACAGGAAGAGGATGCCGGACGGCCGATTTTCTACCGCCCCGAGCGGGAAGCCCAGGTACTGCGTGCCATACAGGAGCGCAACCCCGGTCCCCTGCCCGATGATTATCTGGCGCGCATCTTCAGGGAGATCATGTCGAGTTGCCTGGCCCTTGAGCAGCCATTGGCGGTCGCCTTCCTGGGCCCCCTGGGCACTTACACCCAGGCTGCGGCCAGGAAGCACTTTGGACAATCCGCTTTGCCCCATGCCCAGGCATCGATCCAGGGAGTTTTTAGGGAGGTGGAGGAACGGCGCTGCGATTTTGGTGTCGTGCCCGTGGAAAATTCCACCGAAGG
>JAAXJC010000184.1 GCA_012270045.1 Luminiphilus sp. | reverse complement strand
TCACCGACAAGGGTGAACTCAATGGCCTGGCCATCAGCACCATTGACCTGCTGGCTGAGGTGCCCCAGGAGTTTTACATCGAGCTGCCGATCAGCATCGTCGCCGTCGGCTCCTATCACGACCTGGGCGCCTTCATCTCTGGGATGGCCGGCCTGCCCAGGATCGTGACCCTGCACGACTTCACCATCAAGGCGCCCGGCACCAACACCAACCAGTTGCAGATGAATATCACGGCAAAAACCTATCGCTACCGGGAGGGACTGGCAGATGGTCCCTGATGTTGCAGGATCGCGGCTGAACAAATGCCTTGTCCTGCTCGCTGCTGTCCTGCTGGCGGGCTGCTCGGGCAATGATATGAGCGATTTGGATGCCTTCATGGCGGAGAAGCGGGCCCGGCCCGGGGGTGTGATAGAGCCTATTCCCACCTTCACGGCCTACGAGGCCTTTGCCTACGCAGCGACTGCCCAGCGCGCGCCCTTCGATCGACCCGTGGAGGTTCGGCAGGTCAAGCGCCTCAATGCCCGCTCTGCGATCAAGCCTGATCTTGAGCGTCCCAAGGAATTTTTGGAGCAGTTCACCCTCGACTCCCTGCAGATGGTGGGTCGTCTTGAGCGGGGCGGCGTCGACTGGACCCTGATCCGTGATCCCCAGGGCGGCATCCATCGGGTGAGGCCCGGTAATTTCCTGGGCCGGGACCACGGCAAAATCACTGACATGGGCGATGCGTTTATCGCCGTTGTAGAAATCGTATCCGATGGCACCAGCGAGGGCTGGGTGGAGAGGCCACGGACCATAGAACTCACGGCGCCGTGAGACCGGGGGGCTGGTAATGGAGAACACCCTAATGAAAAGGATGAATGGGCTGGTGACGGCCTTTGCGCTGGCTGTCTCGCTGGTGGCGGCACCGGCACTGGCGCAGCCGGTGATCGAGGATATTACCTTCAGCTCCCAGCCCGGCAGCAAGTTTGAGGTGCGCCTGGACTTCAGCGAACCGCCCCCGGCCGATTTCAGCGCCTACACCATCGAGGAACCGGCCCGCATCGCCATCGATTTTCCCAACACCGAAAGCGCCCTGGACCAAAAGCGGTTCCCGCTGCCCTACGGTAACGCCACCGGCGTGCTGGTGTTGGAGGCGGGTGACCGCACCCGGATGGTGGTGAACCTGGTCAAGCTGGTGCCCTATGAGGCGCTGATCAATGGCAACCAGTTGATTTTGCAGGTGGGCCAGGACAGCAGTGGCAGCTACGCCAAGGCGACCGCGGCGGACGATGTGCTGGAGACCCAGATGAGTCGCGTGACCAACGTGCGCTCCCAGCTGACAGACTTGCAGTTCCGGCGCTCCGAGGACGGGGAGGGGCGCCTGATACTGGAGCTCAGTGATCCCTCCGTGGACGTCAATGTTTTCTCCGAGGGCGGTAACATCAATCTGGAATTCCTGGGGACCACGGTACCCGAGTCCCTGTTGCGTCGTTTTGATGTGACGGACTTCGCCACCCCGGTCAACAGCATTGAGGTGACCACCACCGAGCGGGGTGCCCGGCTGCTGCTGAAAGCATCGGGCAATTACGACTACCTCGCCTACCAGACCGGGGGCGAGTACATACTCAGCGTCAAACCCCTCACCGAAGACGAGAAACAGGCACGCCTGAACGAATTCAATTACGTGGGTGAGCGTATTTCACTCAACTTCCAGGACATCGAAGTGCGGGCGGTGCTGCAACTGATCGCTGACTTCACCGAACTGAATCTGGTGGCGTCGGACACGGTCAGCGGCAATATCACCCTGCGCCTGCAGAACGTGCCCTGGGACCAGGCCCTGGAGTTGGTGCTCAAGACCAAGGGGCTGGACAGCCGTACCATTGGCAACGTGTTGATGGTGGGACCCGCCGAGGAGATCGCTGAACGCGAGCGCCAGGAGATCGAGGCGAACAAACAGATCGCTGAGCTGGCACCCCTGCAGTCGGAGTTTATCCGCATTCGCTATGCCAAGGCCGCGAACGTGGTGCAGCTGTTTGAGGCCGGCTCCGAGGAGGGCGGCTCCCTGGTGTCCGAGCGCGGCTCGGTGGTGGTGGATGAACGCACCAACGCCATCATCATTACCGACACCGCCGCCAAACTGGCGGAGATTCGCGACTTGGTGGAGCGGGTCGATGTGCCCATCCGCCAGGTGATGATTGAGGCCCGGATCGTGATCGCGTCTACCAACCTCGACGAGGAGTTGGGCATCGAGTGGGGCGGCGGTTACCTGGGGGAGTCCAACGGCAATATTTATTCCGTTTCGGGCAGCCGGGAGCAGGTGGTCAGCCTGAATAACGATGTGGTCGAGGGCAACACCCCGACCCTGACCTATCCGGTGGCGGGTGGCCAGGGCGGCGCCGGAGGAGGCGGTGGCGGCATCGGTGGCCAGCAGCAACAGGGGCTGGGTGCCGCCCTGGTTGACTTGGGTGTGGGCCAGGCCACCAGCGGTTTCGCCATTGGCTTCACCTCCAATGACCTGTTCCTGACCGCGGAGCTGTCCGCCCTGGAATCCTCGGGGCAGGGTGAAGTGGTGAGTCAGCCCAAGATCATCACCGGAGACAAGCAGCAGGCCACCATAAAATCAGGTCAAGAGGTGCCGTATCAAGAAGGTGCCGCCTCCGGTGCAACCACCGTGTCTTTCAAGGAGGCGGTGCTGAAGCTGGATGTCACGCCGAACATCACGCCGGACGACAGAATTCTGCTGGATCTGGTGGTCAATCAGGACTCCATTGGTGATCTGGTGCCCAGTGGTACGGGTGGTCTTATACCGACCATCGACACCACCGAATTGACTACCCAGGTTTTGGTGGGCAACGGCGAGACCGTGGTGCTCGGTGGCGTATTCCAGAATGAGGAGATCGTCCAGGTACGCAAAGTGCCCTGGTTGGGGGATATCCCCTACCTGGGGGTGCTGTTCAAAAATACCGCTAACAAGACCAGCAAGACCGAAACCCTGATTTTTATCACTCCCCGCATCCTCTCCGAGGCGCTGCTGGACTGATATCGGGGTTGGCCCGTGCGTATTTTCCTGATCGGCCCAATGGGGGCGGGCAAGTCCACCGTGGGCCGGGCACTGGCACGAACCCTGGGTTTGGACTTTGCCGACTGCGACACCGAGATTGAGCAGCGTACCGGGGCCGATATTCCCTGGATTTTTGAGATTGAGGGTGAGGACGGTTTCCGGGACCGTGAGGCCCGGGTCATCGATGACCTGACCCAGCGCGATCGTATTGTTGTGGCCACCGGCGGCGGTGCCGTTTTGCGCCCTGAGAACCGGGCCTGCCTGAGCGAGCGCGGCTTTGTGGTGTACCTGGACGCCTCCCTGCGTGAGCAGGTGCGGCGCACGGGCCGGGACGACAAGCGACCCCTGCTGGCCGGGCAGGACCGTCGGGCGGTTCTCACCGACCTGATGGCGGTACGCGAACCTTTGTATACGGAGACCGCTGACCTTCGCCTCGCCACGGCTGGACGCAATGCCCGGCAGCTGGCTGAGGATATTGTCGCCGCCCTGGACGCAGCTGCCCCGGACGCTGGAGCTTAGGCGGCCTACGCCGTAAGCTAGCGGCGAAATGCCTGGGTTTTGCCACCATGATCAAACCAGTCCGCACCCTGGAAGTAGAACTCCGGGGTATTGCCGAAGACCGAAGCTATCCCATCCTGATTGGCCAGGGTCTCCTCGCTGACCTGGGGGCCCTGCCCGAGCTCGCCGATGACGCGCCGGTGGTGCTGGTCACCAATGAAACCATTGCCCCCCTCTACTTATCACGGGTGCGGGATGCCCTGGGACAGCAGCGCAGGGTCACGGAAGTCGTTCTGCCCGATGGCGAGGATCAGAAGCAACTGGCCAGCGTAGAGCAGGTCTGGCAGCGGGCCCTGGAGGATCGCCACGAGCGGGGTAGTATCTTTATCGCCCTGGGTGGCGGCGTGGTGGGGGACCTGACCGGCTTCGCTGCCGCCGGCTTTCTGCGCGGGGTCCGATTCATCCAACTGCCGACAACCCTGCTGTCCCAGGTCGATTCCTCGGTGGGCGGCAAGACCGGCATCAATCATCCCCTGGGTAAAAACCTGATCGGTGCCTTTCACCAGCCCTCGGCCGTGGTTATTGACCTCGACACCCTGGCATCCCTGCCGGATCGCGAGTTCGCCGCCGGTATGGCAGAGGTGGTGAAGTACGGCTGTATCTACGCCCCTGACTTTTACAGCTGGCTAATGGCCAACGCCAGCGAGCTGGCCGGCCGGGATCAAACCGTGGTGGCTGAAGCCATAGCCAGGAGTTGTAGCATCAAGGCCCGGGTGGTTGCCCAGGATGAGCGTGAAGGGGGCCTGCGTGCCATTCTGAATTTCGGGCACACCTTTGGCCATGCCATCGAGAAGGAGATGGGTTACGGCAGCTGGTTGCATGGGGAGGCGGTTGCCTGCGGCATGGTGATTGCAGCACGCATCTCGGCCAGACGGGGCTGGGTGCCTGATGACACGGTGACCGCCCTGACCGATTTCCTGACTGCCTTCGGCTTGCCCACCTCGCCCCCGGAAGCCATGTCGGTGGATGTGTTCCTGGAGGCCATGGCCTTGGACAAGAAGGTGGCCGCGGGCAAGGTGCGCTATGTGCTGCTGCGGGCGTTGGGGACGGCCATACTGGTGGACGACGTCACCCGGGATGAAATCGCCCTGGCGATCGCCGGATAGGGCCAGAAACCGCCAATTGTTCCTCCACAGGGACGTGTGTAAAATACCCATCCTTTTGCCTTGACCCTGCGGGGTCGGGTTGTTTCTGGCCAGCTGTGCCGGCCCATTTGAGTGTGAGTAACTATGACCCCTGTGGATATTGCGGGCGTCGCGTCAGCCGCGACGGACCTGCAGGGCCTCTACCGCCCTGAGGAATTCCGTGACAACTGTGGTTTCGGCCTGATTGCCCACGTTGAGGGGCAGCCCAGCCATCGCCTGCTGGAAAGGGCCATCGAGTCACTCACCTGCATGACCCACCGGGGTGGCATTGCCGCCGACGGTAAGACCGGTGACGGCTGCGGCCTGTTGCTGCAGATGCCCGACAGCTTTATGCGTGCCGTGGCGCTGGCCGAGTTTGGTCGGGACCCCGGTGAGCACTACGCCGTGGGCATGATCTTCATGGGGCAGGATGCCGTGGCACAGGCCGCGGCCCGGGCCGCCCTGGACAACGCTCTGGCAGCCAACGACCTGGCAACCCTGGGTTGGCGGGAGGTCCCGGTTGCCGCGGATGTCTGTGGCGAGATTGCCCTGGCCCAGTTGCCCCACATCGAACAGGTCTTTATTTCCGCGGATCAGCTGGATCACGCCCAGACCACCGCCAGGTTGTTTATGGCCCGGCGACAGGCGGAAATGGCCATGGCGTCGGACGAAGATTTCTATATTTGCAGTCTCTCGGACCAGGTCCTGTCTTATAAAGGTCTGGTGATGCCCGCAGACCTGGCGCGTTTTTATCCGGACCTGAATGACCCCGCCCTGGAGACCGCGATATGCGTTTTCCACCAGCGGTTCTCCACCAATACCCTGCCGCGTTGGCCCCTGGCCCAGCCGTTCCGCATGCTGGCACACAACGGTGAGATCAACACCATCGAGGGCAACCGGGCCTGGTCCCGGGCTCGCACACCGAAACTTGATTCACCCCTGCTGCCCGATCTCCACAGCGTGGTACCCCTGGTCAACACCTCGGGCTCCGACTCTTCCAGTCTCGACAACATGCTGGAATTACTGACCACCGGCGGCGTGGAACTACCCCGGGCCCTGCGCATGCTGATCCCGCCGGCCTGGCAGAACATCGAGGGCATGGACCCGGACCTGAAGGCCTTTTACCAGTATCACGCCATGCACATGGAGCCCTGGGACGGTCCTGCGGGCATCGTCCTGACCGACGGTCGCTACGCCTGCTGCCTGCTGGATCGCAACGGCTTGCGACCGGCGCGCTGGGTAACCACCCGGGATGGGCTTATCACCCTGGCGTCGGAGATCGGTACCCACAGCTATGACACCGCCGATGTCATTGCCAAGGGTCGCGTCGGTCCGGGACAAATCCTGGTCGTGGATACCCAGGAGGGTCGGGTCCTCCATACCGACGACATCGACAATATGCTGAAGGGCCGCAACCCCTACAAACGCTGGTTGCGCGACAACGCCAGGAACGTGGAAGGTAGTTTCGACGGGGAGTCGTCCCCGGGGATAGCGGAATCGGAGCTGGATCTGTACCAGAAGATGTTCCAGGTCAGTTTCGAGGAGCGCGATCAGGTACTGCGACCCCTGGCCGAGTCGGGTAATGAGGCCGTGGGTTCCATGGGGGATGACACGCCCCTGGCGGTGTTGTCCGGGCGTGATCGGTCCCTGTACGACTATTTCCGGCAGAAGTTCGCCCAGGTCACCAACCCGCCCATAGATCCCCTGCGGGAAGCCATTGTCATGTCACTGGAGGTGGATCTGGGGGGCGAGGGCAATGTCTTTGCAGAGACCGAGGCCCATGCCCGGCGTATCAGCCTGACCTCGCCGGTGCTGTCCCAGGGCAAGTTCAACACCTTGATTAATATGGGTGATGACGTGCTGCCCATGGCCGACATCGATGCAACCTATGACCCCGAGAATGGCAATCTGCGCAGCGCCATTGAAGGCCTCTGTCTGACGGCGGAAACGGCGGTTCGGGGCGGTGCCACCTTACTGGTGTTATCTGACCGCCAGTTGGCGGCGGGTCGCCTACCGATACACAGCCTGCTGGCCACCGGTGCGGTGCACCACCATCTCATTCGCACGGGTTTGCGTGCCGATGCCAATCTCATTATCGAGAGTGGCAGCGCCCGGGACTCCCACCACTTTGCCTGTCTGCTGGGTTTTGGTGCTACGGCGGTTTATCCCTACCTGGCCTACAGCATTCTTGAGGACCAGTTGCGCACCGGTGAATTGTTGGGTGACCCGACCCGCTGCTACAAAAACTACCGCAAGGGCATTAACAAGGGGCTGCTGAAGATCATGTCCAAAATGGGCATATCGGCGGTCAACTCCTACCGGGGGGCCCAGCTATTCGAGGCGGTTGGCCTGAATCGCGAGGTGGTCGACGCCTGCTTTACCGGCGTGGCCTCACGCATCGCAGGTGCCGGGTTCGACGAGTTGGAACGTGACCTCTGGCAGGTCGCTGCCCGGGCCCGCTCCCGGCGCAAGACCCTGGACCAGGGTGGCTTGCTCAAATACGTACACGGCGGCGAGTACCACGCCTTCAACCCCGACGTGGTGATGACGCTGCAGCAGGCGGTGGCCACCGGTGATTACGGGGACTACCAGCGCTATGCAAAGCACTGTACTGACCGGCCGGTGGCGGCACTGCGGGATCTGTTGGATTTGAACCTGCCCGAGACCGGTATCGACATTGACGAGGTCGAGCCCGTCGAGGCCATACTCAAGCGCTTTGACTCGGCCGGCATGTCCCTGGGTGCACTATCCCCAGAGGCCCACGAATCCCTGGCCATGGGTATGAATCGGGTTGGCGCGCGTTCCAACAGCGGCGAGGGGGGTGAGGACCCGGCCCGGTTCGGCACCGACCGCGTATCCAAGATCAAACAGATCGCCTCCGGGCGTTTCGGCGTGACGCCCCACTACCTGGTCAATGCCGAGGTGCTACAGATTAAGGTGGCCCAGGGTGCGAAGCCCGGGGAGGGCGGCCAGCTGCCCGGTGGCAAGGTGAATGAGCTGATTGCCCGCCTGCGCCACTCGGTGCCCGGCGTGACCCTGATATCGCCGCCGCCGCACCATGATATTTACTCCATCGAAGACCTGGCTCAGCTGATTTTTGACCTGAAGCAGGTCAACCCCAGCGCGCTGGTTTCCGTCAAACTGGTATCCGAGCCCGGAGTCGGCACGATTGCCGCGGGGGTGGCCAAGGCCTATGCCGACCTGATCACCATCTCCGGTTATGACGGCGGCACCGCTGCCAGTCCGCTGACCTCCATACGTTATGCGGGCTCTCCCTGGGAGCTGGGTCTGGCCGAGGTTCACCAGACCCTGCGTGGCAACCGGCTCCGGGGCAAGATCCGGGTGCAGGCTGACGGCGGCATGAAAACCGGCCTTGACGTCATCAAAGCCGCCATTCTGGGTGCCGAGAGCTTTGGTTTTGGTACCGCGCCCATGGTCGCCATGGGCTGCAAGTACCTGCGCATTTGTCACCTCAATAATTGCGCCACGGGTGTGGCGACCCAGAACGCCGTGCTCCGGGAGGAGCATTTCAACGGCGACGTCGAGCGGGTGGTCAACTTCTTTAGCTTCGTTGCCCGGGAGACCCGTGAATGGCTGGCCCGGCTGGGTGTCGCCAGACTCGAGGACCTGATTGGCAGAACCGATCTGCTGCAGCGGCTGCCCGGCCATACCGACAAGCAGTCGCGGCTGGATCTGGGCCCAATTGTCTGGGTTGACCCCGAGGCCCAGGATCAGCCCCAGTACTGCGAGGTCGACAGCAATGATCCCTTTGATCAGGCTGAGATGGCCGAGCGCATGGTGGTGGACATGCTGCCCGCCATTGAGTCCCGCAGCGGCGGTGACTTTCATTACGACATCACCAACTGCGATCGCTCGGTGGGTGCGCGGATTTCCGGTGAGATAGCCCGGCGTTACGGCAACACGGCATTTGATGAAACACCCCTGAAAATTCACCTCAAGGGCACAGCGGGGCAGAGCTTCGGTGTCTGGAATGCCGGCGGCGTTCACATGCACCTTGAAGGGGATTGCAATGACTATGTCGGCAAGGGCATGGCGGCGGGCAAGCTGGTGATCTACCCCCCCAGGGACTCCTCCTTTGCCAGTCAGGAGACGGCCATTGTCGGCAATACCTGCCTGTACGGCGCCACCGGCGGCAAACTGTTTGCCGCGGGCGTGGCCGGGGAGCGCTTTGGGGTCCGGAACTCCGGCGCGTTCGCGGTGATTGAAGGGGCCGGGGATCACTGCTGCGAGTACATGACCGGCGGCTGCATCACCGTACTGGGTCCCACGGGTGTGAATTTCGGAGCCGGCATGACCGGCGGTTTCGCCTACGTGCTGGATCAGGATAGGTCCTTCATCGACCGCTTCAACAGTGAACTGGTGGAGATTCACCGGGTCAGCGGCGAAACCATGGAAGCCCATCGACACCACCTGCGCGACAACATCCGCGAATTCATCGCGGAAACCCAGTCTGAGTGGGGCCGTCATCTCATCGAAAACTTCGAGGACTATGTCGGGCGGTTCTGGCTGGTGAAGCCCAAGGCCGCCGACTTCGACAGGTTGCTGTCGCGCCTGCGGGACACAGACTGAGGAAAGGCTATGGGTAATCGGCTTGCCAACAACTTCCAGTTCCTTGAGGTGCGACGCCAGGATCCGCCGAAGAAGGATATGGATACCCGCACCGAGGAATTCGTGGAAATCTACGATGCTTCCACCGGCGGCGAAGCGGCGGAGCAGTCCCATCGTTGCCTGGCCTGCGGCAATCCCTACTGCGAGTGGAAGTGCCCGGTGCACAACTTCATTCCCGACTGGCTGAAATTGCTGGCGGAGGGCAATCTGTTCGAGGCGGCGGAACTGAGCCACCAGACCAACACCCTGCCCGAGGTCTGTGGTCGGGTCTGTCCCCAGGATCGACTCTGTGAAGGGGCCTGCACCCTGAACGAGGGTTTTGGCGCGGTCACCATCGGCAATGCGGAAAAATACATTACCGATACGGCCCTGGCGATGGGGTGGCGGCCCGATTTGAGCGATGTTGTCGCTACCGGCAAGTCGGTGGCCATTATCGGGGCGGGGCCTGCCGGCCTGGGCTGTGCCGACATCCTGGCCCGCAACGGCGTACGGCCGGTGGTGTATGACCGCTACCCGGAAATCGGCGGCCTGCTGACCTTCGGTATCCCTCAGTTCAAACTTGAGAAACAGGTGATGCAGCGCCGGCGGGAGGTGTTTGAGGGCATGGGTATCGAGTTCCGGCTCAATACCGAGGTCGGTGTTGATGTCGAAATCGATACCCTGATGGCTGAGTACGATGCTGTGTTCCTGGGTATGGGTACCTACAAAGCCATGGAGGGACGATTCCCCGGGGAGGACCTGCCCGGTGTGCACAAGGCCCTGGACTACCTGATTGGCAACGTGAATGAAAAAATGGGTTATCCCCAGCATCCAGACCAGTTCATTGACCTGTTCGACAAGAACGTGGTGGTTCTTGGCGGCGGTGACACTGCAATGGACTGTGTGCGCACGGCGGTGCGCCAGGGGGCTGACCGGGTCTACTGCGTCTATCGTCGGGACGAAGCCAACATGCCCGGTTCGCGCCGGGAAGTGGAGAACGCCCGGGAAGAGGGGGTGGAATTCCTGTTCAACCGCCAGCCCGTGGAGGTGATGGAATACTTTGGCGAGGCCATTGGTATCAAGGTGGTGGAAACCGAGCTGGGGGAAGCCGATGCCGATGGCCGGCGCCGGCCACAGGTGATCCCCGGCAGTGATACGGTGATTCAGGCCGATGCCATCATCATGGCCTTTGGCTTTCAGCCCAGCCCTGCGGATTGGTTCGCCGCCCAGGGCGTGGCTTTGAATGATTGGGAGGGGGTGGTTGCCCCGGAGCACCAGACCTTCAAATTCCAGACTGCCAACCCCAAAATTTTCGCTGGGGGTGATATGGTGCGGGGCTCAGACTTGGTGGTAACGGCAATCTGGGAAGGACGCCAGGCCGCTGAGGGAATCCTCGACTATCTGGGTGTTTGATCCTATGGCGGACCTGAAAAATGATCGTTTCCTGCGCGCGCTAATGCGTGAGCCCGTGGACCGGACGCCCCTGTGGATGATGCGCCAGGCCGGGCGCTACCTGCCTGAATATCGGGCCACCCGGCAGCAGGCGGGCAGTTTCATGGGCCTGTGTACCAACCCCGAACTCGCCTGTGAGGTGACCCTGCAACCCCTGCGTCGCTACGCCATGGACGCCGCCATTTTGTTTTCTGACATTCTTACCATCCCGGACGCCATGGGTCTTGGCCTGTACTTTGCGGAGGGCGAGGGCCCCGGGTTCGAGCGGCCCTTGCAGGGTGCCGCGGATATTGAGGCCCTGGAACCCGAGCGCGCGGTATCGGAGCTGGGTTATGTCATGGATGCGGTGGCCCTTATCCGCAGGGAACTCAAGGGCGAGGTGCCCTTGATTGGGTTTTCGGGTAGTCCCTGGACCCTGGCGACCTACATGGTCGAGGGGGGCTCTTCAAAGGACTTTGCCAAGGTCAAGGCACTGGCCTTTAACGAGCCCGCGGTGATGCATTCCCTGTTGGAGAAACTGGCGGACGCGGTCGCTCTGTACCTGGGTGCCCAGGTGGCCCACGGCGCCCAGGCCCTGCAGATTTTTGATACCTGGGGCGGGGCCCTGAGTCACGCGGCCTATCGAGAGTTCTCACTGAACTACATGGGCCGGATTATTGAGCAGCTGCCGAAAACAGCCGAGGGACGCAGGGTGCCGGTGATTGTTTTCACCAAGGGCGGCGGTCAATGGCTGGAGGCCATTGCCGACTGCGGCGCCGATGCGGTGGGTCTGGACTGGACTACCGATATCGGTGATGCCCGTCGGCGGGTGGGTGACCGGGTGGCGCTACAGGGCAATATGGATCCGTCCATGCTGTTCGCTTCCCCCGAGCGTATTCGCGAGGAGGTGACGACCATCCTCGAGGGCTTCGGTGCCGGCACCGGGCACATTTTTAACCTGGGCCATGGCATCACGCCCGGGGTCAATCCGGATCACGTGTCCGCCATGGTGGATGCGGTGACCGGCCTCTCGGGCCAGTATCACGCCCCCTAGTCAGGAATACCGTGATCCATATCCAGCGCCGGGCTCTCTGAGTCCGGGACACCGACGACCTTGGCGGGCACCCCTGCCACGGTCGTATGGGGCGGCACGTCCTGTAGCACTACTGAGCCTGCGCCGACCTTGGCACCTTCGCCCACCTGAATATTGCCCAGGATTTTTGCCCCGGCGGAGATCAGCACACCGTCACCAATTTTCGGATGGCGGTCCCCGTCCTGCTTGCCGGTGCCGCCCAGGGTCACGGACTGCAGTATGGAGACATGATTGCCCACCACCGCGGTTTCCCCCACCACCAGTCCGGTGGCGTGGTCCAGCATGATGCCCTGGCCAAAGCGGGCCGCGGGATGAATATCAACGCCAAAGGTCAGGGATACCTTGCTCTGCAGGAACAGCGCCAGGGACTGTCGTCCCTGTCCCCACAACCAGTGGGCCACCCGGTGGCTCTGCAGCGCCTGGAAGCCCTTGAAGTACAAAAAGGGCAGGTGATAGTGCTGGCAGGCGGAATCCCGATCGAGCACCGCCTGTAGGTCGTCGCGGATGGTACCTCGCAGGCTGCTGTCGCTGTGGAAGGCCTGGAGCATGATTTCCCGCAGCATCATCGCCGGTGCAGTCGGGCTGTCCAGCTGGTTCGCCAGGTGAAAGCTCAGGGCAGACTCAAGTTCGTCATGATGCAGGATGGTGGCGTGCAGGAAGCTTGCCAGCACCGGCTCCTGGCTGGCAGCCAGTTGGGTCTCCTCCCGCATCTTCTCCCAAATGGGATCGCCGTTGTCCAGGGACCGCATCGTCACAGGTTTGACTGCTGCCATAACATCCACTCCAACCCCGCCTACCGGGTGTTTGGCGGTTACCCGCCCACTGCGGAGAGTAGCGCAGATTGGCAGGTGGGCTCTAGCGGCAACATTGTCCCCGAAAGCGCCACAGCGGCTGTTGCCGCTGCCAATATTTCTTCTCAAACAGGGTTAACGGCGTGTCGACGGCGAGTTCTTCCAGCTGGCCCTGGATTCCGATCAAGTCGCAGGCAATGGCGAATTCCCGGGCATAGATAGACCAGTTGCTGCGCATCTCTACCTCGCCACCCAGTTGCTGCAGCAGTGGCATGGCCGGGTGCCCGTGTACGCGCCGCCGCAGTTGGGATGCCTTGGGCCAGGGGTTGGGATAAAGCAGGTAGTGCCGGGCCAGCGTCATACCGGCTTGGGACAGCAGTAGCCAGAACGGCTCACACTCTGCCCGCAACAGCAGGAAGTCTTGCGAGGGTGGCTGTTTGGCCAGGCGATGGGCAGATTTGTCCACACCGATGACCGCGTGGTTGGGGAACCGCTGCGCCAGCAGGGACGTGCTCATGCCGGTGCCACAGAAAGAGTCCAGCACCAGCGGCGGATTACCCCGGGCCTGCAACCAGTCTTGGGCGGTTTCAAAGGCCTGCCGGGTGTGTTCCGGTACCGGTTTGCGCCAGCGGGTTACGAGGTGTTTGGCGACGACTGACTTCAGGTCCGGGTGGGGCTCCTGCTGGTCGCTGCGCAGCGGCCCGGGGGAAATTTGCGCGTCCTCAGTCACCTTGCCATCATAACCCGTCAAGCTGTGGAGTAACCGCTTATGCGCGCAGACCTGCGCCCCTACTGGGTCAAGAAAGCCTGGCTCAATTGTCGGGAGGCCTGGATCAACTATTTCCTAAAACCTCGGTGTGCCTCCCTCGGTCCCTGCCCGAACATCATGAATCCCTGGTGGGTGGATGTATCCGGCAACAATATCCACATCGGACACTCCTTCACTGCCGTGGGTGAGGCGTCCCAGCGCATCAAGATCGGAGTGTGGGGTCGGGAGCAGGGGTCAGGCTGCATTCGCATCGGCGATGCCGTGTTGTTGAGCCCCGGGGTTCGCATCGCCTGCAGCGACGAGATCACCATCGGTGACGGCGTGATGATGGCCAACGGTGCCTATGTCACCGATTCGGATTGGCACGGGCTCTACGACCGGGTTGCCCGGCCCGACGCCGTGACCCCGGTGCGCATTGGTGACAACGCCTGGTTGGGGGACGGGGCCAAGGTACTCAAGGGGGTCACCGTCGGTGAGAACAGTGTGGTTGCGGCGGGGGCGGTGGTGACCCGGGATGTGCCCGCCAATACCGTGGTCGCGGGCAATCCCGCTGTGGTGATCAAGGAGCTGGACCCGGCCGAGTTGGGACAAACCCGCCTGGACCTGTATCGCGATCCCTATGCTACCGCCGATTTCTACGACGCGGTCGATCGGCAGGTGCTGGCCGGCAATACCCTGCTGGGCTGGCTGTGGAGCTGTCTGTATCCTGCGGCCCGGCGCGAGGGCTAGTTGTTCACAGCAGCCGCAGGGGCGGTTCGTTCATGGCGGCCATCTGCTCCCGTAACTCGAGAATGTGGTCCGACCAGAAGCGTTCCCTGCCAAACCAGGGGAAAGCCCGGGGGAAAGCGGGGTCGTCCCAGCGACGGCCCAGCCAGGCGGCGTGGTGCATGATGCGCAGGGTGCGCAGGGCCTCTATCCAGCGCAGCTGGCGCGGATCGAAGTCGTGGAATTCCTCGTAGCCGGCGATCAGCTCCGACAGCTGTTGCTCCCGCTGGTGCAGATCCCCGTTCAGGAACATCCACAGGTCCTGTATCACCGGCCCCGAAATGCAGTCATCCAGGTCGACAAAGTGGGCTGTGTCGTCCCGCCACAGAATGTTGCCGCAGTGGCAATCACCGTGGATGCGTTGCAGGTCCTGTGCTGTCAGGCCGGATAGCAGCTCTCCAGCAGCCTGCTCACAGTCCAGGGCCAGGGTGCCATAGGCCTCCTGCAGGTCCCTGGGTACAAAGTGCTCGCTCAGGAATTCCCGGCTCTGGCGCGCCATGCGGTCCGGGTCCAGTGACCAGCGGTGCTGGAATGTGCGCGCGGATCCCACCCTATGGATGCGTCCCAGCACATTGCCCAGCTGGAACAGGTGGTCCAGGTTGTCCAGCTCCGGCGGGTAGCCGCCCCGTCGCTTGAAAATGGCAAAGCGCTGCCCCAGCGCCCTGTGCAGGGTTTCCCCCTCACGGGGCAGGGGTGCCACCACGGAGATGTCGTGCTCGGCCAGCTCCAGGGTGAAACTGTGTTCCTCCAGGATCTGCGCATCGGACCAGCGCTCGGCGCGATAGAACTTGGCGATGATGGGGACGTCGTCCTCAATGCCCACCTGATAGACCCGGTTTTCATAGGAGTTGAGGGCGATCAGGCGCAGGTCACAGCGATAGCCCAGGGTTTCGACGCAGTCGACAACGGTATCGGGGGTCAGTGCGTCATAGGGATGGGACATGGCGGCAGTATCGCAGTAAAAAGACCGACTTGCCCATTGCCGGCCTGCGCTCGTTAAACGTTACGGGGCCCGGGCCAGACACCAGGCTTCGACCCGGCGCGCACCGGCTTCAGCCAGGCAGCTGGCCACTGCCCCCAGGGTGGTGCCGGTGGTGATGACATCATCGACGATCAGCAATGACCTGCCCGCCAGATCAGCTTTTGTTGAATAACGATTCCGGACATTGTGGCGGCGTTCCAGGCGGTTCATCCGGTGCTGGGGTCTATTGCCCCCGTGGGCCCGCACCAGGTTGCGCACGGGAACCCTGACGCCCGACTGCTGATACACGACCTGGCTAACTACCCTGGCCAGCAGGTCACTCTGGTTGTAGCCCCGGTACCAGCGCCTGCGCCAGTGCATGGGGACGGGCACCAGGGCATCGAAGCGGGGCCGCAGGGGGGCGGTCTCGAGGGCGCGCTGTGCGAGCAAGCCGGTCAGGTCCGCTGCGCCACCGAACTTCCATCGGTGGATCAGTTCCCGGACCACACCGCCGTAGACCAGCCCGGCACGTACCCTGCGCAGTGTTCTGGGCTTGCCGCAGTGGCGTGTCAGGGCGCACTGGGCGCTGGCGCAGACCGCGCAGGGCCACAGGTTGGGACGGATACCGTCATTGCAGCTATCGCACAGCAGCTGGGGCAATCCGCAGGGGTTGTTGCAGAGCAGGCAGTGGGGCGGCAGAAAATCTTGCCGCAACACAGCCCCCAAACGCCTGAGGGAAGACGTCATCAGTGTGTTGATAGTCATCGAGCTGAATGTTGGGGTAACCGTTCAACCCAGGGAACATCACAACCAAAAGTTCGCGGCTTTTGCTAGGCTTGCGTCTTGCTGATCCAACAGAAGCACGGCCATGACTGATCCACTGCACGCCCCGGAAGGCGAGAGCGATGACATTAACGAGCGGCGCCTCAAGCCAGAGGACCAGGCCCGTGTGGATGCGTTTATCAAAACTGGTGTTAATTCGGTGGAGCGCAAACCCTTCCGACCGGTAATGATGATTGTATTGCTGATCGCGGTGGTGACCGGATTCAGCTTGCTGAGTCAGGGCATTGCGATCTGGGCCGGTATTTATTGACGGCGCCTCGATTGAATTTTTTACCGACGGCTGCTAATTTCGCCCCCCTCGGTGTGTAGCGCAGCCTGGTAGCGCACTTCCTTCGGGAGGAAGGGGTCGGAGGTTCAAATCCTCTCACACCGACCATCTCCAGATGGGTGTATGCCGGAGGCATGGTTTACACCCTTGCCGGTAAAAAAGGATTGGTGGTCGGTTCGACTTGACCGCAATCCTCATCAAAGAATCCTAGATCAAAACCCATGAAGCTGAGTAGCCAGTTCTTGTCGGCGACTTCTGGCACCCCCACAACCTGCCCGGCAAACACAATGCTGAGGTTGATTTTACGATGACCCATGAAGCTGCGCCTGCGCAAAGAAACCAGCGTGCCAACCCAAACCTCAATTTGTTTTGCGGCGCGCCAGCTTATGCAGCAGGTTGTCGGCAACCCCGGGACGGCTCCACGGGCAGGCCACAATGCAGACGCCACAGCCAAAACTTTCAGCAAAAAACGGTATGCATTTATCAAAATCCACATACCACTTGCTGACACCGCGGACGGTTTGTTTGTCGGGTGAGATTGCCCCCGGCGGGCAGACGTCCTCACAGAGTCGACAGTTCTTGCACATATCATCGACACCGAATTCGTCGGGGGAATCTGTCTCCAGTGGCAGATCGGTGGTGACCACGGCCAGTCGGAAAGAAGATCCCAATTGCCGGTTGATGATGGAGCCGTGTTTGCCCAGTTCCCCGAAGCCGCAGTCCAGCGCCGCGGGAATCATATTGACCGCGTCCGCCAGCGGCCCCGGGTAATCCTGCGCGGGAAAACCCAGTTCGCGAATGTGGTTCCTCAAGCGGGCCACGACCCGGGCACCCCGGTTGTATTGCCTGGCAACTTCCACCGCAGAGCTGGCATCGGCTGCTGTGGCCGGTGCGGTTTTCATCTCCTCGTACGAATGGCCTACACCAATGACAATGATGTACTTGTGCTCAACCTCATAACCCTCGAACAGATACTCATCTTTCATGGTGGTAATGCCCACCCAGTCAGCCTCGTGCTCCAGGGCAAAGGTCTTGATGTGCTCGGTATGGGATCGAGTGCTGGCAGAGGCAATAACGTCAGCTTGGGCTACAGGTTCGGGGCCTCGCTCGGGCCCACCGCGCACAGAGTGCATAAACTCCGCACCCACCTGTGGTTCACCCATGACATATTCCAGAACCACCTTCTGAAGATCGCCGTGGCTCTGGCGGTCGGGTGGATGCCAAAAGAAAGGGGAGGCCCGGCGGTATTGGGTCTCGTTTAAGCCGTTGGTCACATTGCCCGACTGCTCGGGAAACGCCGAGGTAATCCTCTCAGGTGGAACATAGGGTTTGGCTTTGGCCATCGCGCTTCGCCCTGGTGTTGATGATCGGAAAAGGAGGCTCACATTGTTAAAGCAGAGCATACACCAGCACGGTCAAAGCACCGATTTTGCCCAGGTCGAGGCCCATGCCCGGCGCTCCTGGGCAATATGCCAATACCCCACAGCCTAAAAGTTCCCTTATCATGGGCAGGCTGCAAAGGGTTTGGGCACATCGCACAGGCCACAGGCGCAAAGCCATGCAGACCGGTGCTAGGGACTGACCGGATGAACTCAGGATGAGGGGGTAGCAATGATTTTTTTGGGTGTTCTACTAATAGGGCTGGCTGTCGGTTTCTGCGTCTGGTTGGTGCAGGAGAGCCGCAGACCTCGGTAGTGCCGCTGACCCCGTTGGGACCCCTGATGGTCAGCGGAACGTGGTTCATTGGATTTAACGCAACTCAATGGGCTTTTGGAAGATCAGTACGTGCTGCTGCGGTAAATAATCCTCCGTCCCCAGCCACTGCAGACCAATAGCCGCCATTTCCTTCTTCGCCTGGGCTTCACTCATTTTGTGCAGGCGCTTTATGGGTACCCGGGGATCCTCTGCCCGGTACTCCACCAGCACCAACTTGCCCCCTGGCTTCAGGGATGCAACCAGTTGCTGCCCCATCTCCATTGGGAACGAGAACTCGTGGTAGGCGTCGACAATAAACGCCACATCAATGCTGGCCGCCGGCAGGTTGGGGCTCTTTTCCGTGCCCAGCACCGTCTGGACATTGCCAATCTTGTCTTGGGCAATGCGCGTTGCCATGAAGTCCAGCATCTCGGGCTGGATATCAACCGCATAGACCTTGCCCCCGGGCACTCGCTGGGCCACGGGGAAGGTGAAGTAGCCGGTACCCGCGCCAATGTCGGCGATAATGGAGTCGCTGGTTACCGGTAGCGCGGATATCAACAGGTCGGTGCGCTCCTCCTGCTCCCGCTCAGGGCGCTCCAGCCAACCCGCACCCAGGTGGCCCATGACGTGGGAGATTTCCCTGCCCAGGTAGAATTTACCGATGCCATCCCGACTGGGGACGCCCACGGTATAGGCCGGGTCCGGCTCGGCCGTTGCCGTCAATGCAAAGCCTGTGAAGCCGGCAATGAAACACAGGAGCAAACACCCCCCTGACCTGATCAACTGCATCAAACCTCCCGCCTTTGGTCCAAAACGGCCATGCCAGTGCACCCATCCCAGAACACGCATGTCACGACACCCATGCCCGAGCACTCATACCTCGGCACTGATAATAGTGGAACCGACCCGGGAAACCCGGTGGACTGAGGGTGGAACTGAAGGGCGCCGACGGCGGTTTATACGTTACCTCCAGTGGGGTTGGTGGCGTACCATAGTGAGGTCTGACAACGAGCAGTCGAGGCCCATGAAAAACGGGACCTACCATCTCATCGTGTTTGCGCTGTTGTTCGCCATCCCCGTGCTGGTGGTGCAGCAGCAGGGGCTGGGTCTGCTGTCCTGGCTCGCCAGCCTGATTCCCGTCGGCTATCTACTGGCCGTGTTGGTCGCCAATATGGACCGGGATTGACTCCGTGGTCAGCCCGCGCCCTGCAGTGCGACTGTAACTGGCGTCAGTTGCAGGGCGTTAACAATGGCCGGGCTTAGCCCATGCCCGTCAATGCGACAGCAAGCAAGGCCAGCGCCAGACTTATTCCAAACAGCACCGGCAGTGTGAGTACGGTAAAGCCCGTCGGCATGTTGCCCGCGTCGTCCAGGACCTGGGCCGGGAGCCAGACTCTGGCGAAGCAGAGCAGCACGAGGCTATACAGCAGGGACAGCAGCGACAGCGCCAGCGCCGGACCCAGGCCCGCTGGTTTATCGATGTAAGGCAGGCCGGCAATCAGGCCTGCAGCGAAGCCTCCGGCCCCAATGCCCAGCAGCCGCAACGCCCAGGGTGTTCGGGTTGCTGTGCCGCTGATCCGATCCAGCAGCAGGAAAATGAAGATACCGCCAGCGACCACCGCTGCCGCGGGAGCATTTAAAAAGACGCCGGGTCCCGAACCCATCAGGATGCACCAGCACAGTACGCCGGTGAGTAGCGCAGACCCCAGAGCCTTGAATTTGACGCTATCACCGCTTCCGTCCGGATGACGGCTGAGGGGCGTCAGCACGGCAACGATCAGCAACCCCCAGGGTACGGGTGCCAGCGCGATGGCCAGCGCCGGTCCGATGGCAGCGGGATCATTGAGGGCCGACAGCATCTGTACCAGGCCGATCAGTACCAGGGCCAGCATCAGGGGATGAATCAGGTCGGTGATCAGACCGATGCGGTGTCGGCTGAACCCGCCTGCCGCCACCAGTGAAGCCACCAGCGCCAATACGATCATGACGGTGATGGAGTCGAACAAAGGGGAGAGACTTACCAAGGGTGGGACCTCCTTGCCAGATGAAATGACGCAGCACATGGGCTAAAAACCCGTGGCTGCATCGGTGACATCAGCAGTCAAGCACCCGGGTTTCGGGAATACCATGGGCATATCAGCAGAGAGCCTAAAACAGCGCTGGAACTGCTGGCGGCATCACAGTTTGGGCCCCGGTTCAGTTGGTCAGCAGTGATCCCTGTGCCGTGATGGTCGCGGGTTTGCCCAAACCCGGGCGCAACGTTACCTTAGGAGCGGAGCTTGCCAGCCGTCGGCTCGCCAGCATCAGCACCCCATTCGGGCGACTTTCCTGCCGCCGGCTTTACTTCGCTGGCAGCGATGGCGGTAAAACGGAGCGAACTATGGCAGCGAGCATTCAGCACCTATCCGCCTCCGCCAGTGAAGCCGATCTGCTGCGAGTCATGGCTGAGGACGGTGCGGTCATTGTGGATGACATGATTGACCCTGCCCAGGTCGCTGACCTCAGCGGCGAGCTGACGTCTTTTCTCGGCGCCGGCTCGGTGGGGCGGGATGAGTTCACCGGTTTTCACACCAAGCGCATTGGGGCGCTGATGGCCCGGTCACCGGCCTGCGGCGAACTGGCACTGCACCCGGCCCTGTTGAGCGCCGCCAGGGCCTTCCTGGCAGACCATTGCGATGACATCCAGCTGCATTTCACCTCCGCGGTGAGTATTGGCCCGGGGGAGAGCGACCAAATATTGCCTCGGGACCGGGGCATCTTGGGGGGCTATCTGCCGCGACAGGTCGAGCCGCTGTTCAGCACCATCTGGGCGCTGACACCCTTCACCCGCCAGAACGGCGCGACCCGGGTGGTACCGGGCTCGCAACATTGGGATAAGCACCGGGAGCCCGAACCCCAGGAGATCGCCTACGCAGAAATGTCCCCGGGGTCCGTGCTCTGTTACTCGGGCACCGTGCTCCACGGCGGCGGGGCCAACACGACTCAGGAAGAACACCGGGTGGGCGTGTTTCTGCACTATGCCCTCAACTGGCTGCGACAGGAGGAAAACCAGTACCTGTCCTGCCCTCCCGCCCACGCCCGGTCACTGCCCAAGGCCTTGCGCGCGCTCATTGGCTACGCCAAGGGGGGTTATGTGCTGGGCTTTTACTCAAACCCGGACGATCCCATGGCGAGGTACGAGTCCGTCAGTCCGGAACACCTGTTTTCAGGCAAAACCGGGGAGTTTGACAGCTTGCCCAGCGCCGACGAGCTGGTGGCCCGATCCACCCCCAAGACCGACTGAGGCGACCCCGGGTCTGAATGCCTAACTAGCCTGAACAAGGAGGCCGCCCAGCTCCGGCCCGGTCTCTGGCGGGTCAATCTACCGTGGTTGCCGGAGCTTTGGCGCCACGGCCCCGGACCATTGGGACAGCGGCCGCGCCCGCTGTGAAAAAAAGTCATGGTCGGGCCAATCCAACGGGCCAAAACGGCCATACAAAGGCCATATCCCCGAGGATCAGGGAGCGCCAAGCCCATGAAAGCACTAATAAAAAAACATGCCGAAGAGGGATTGTGGCTGGATGATGTACCGATGCCCGTCATCAGCGGCAATGACGTGCTCATCAAAGTCCATAAAACCGCCATCTGCGGCACCGACGTCCATATTTACAACTGGGATGCCTGGGCCCAGAAAACCATTCCGGTGCCCATGGTCAGTGGGCATGAATTCGCCGGCGAGATCGTCGAGGTCGGTGCCAACGTCACCGGTCTGGAAGTGGGCGATATCGTCTCCGGTGAGGGCCATGTGGTCTGCGGCCGCTGCCGCAACTGCCTGGCAGGTCGGTTGCACCTGTGCCCGAACACCCTGGGCGTCGGCGTCAATCGCGACGGCGCCTTTGCCGAGTACGTCGCCATTCCCGCCACCAACGTTTTCCGTCCCAACATTTACATACCCACCGACCTGCTCAGTATTTTTGATCCCTACGGCAACGCCGTGCACACCGCCCTGTCCTTCAATATGGTGGGGGAGGACGTGATCATTACCGGTGCTGGTCCCATTGGCATCATGGCGGCGATGGTGGCTGGCCACTGCGGCGCGCGTAACGTGATTCTCACCGACGTCAACGAGTACCGCCTGGATCTGGCCAAGCGCATCGTGCCCAAGGTGCAGCCCATCAACGTGGCCAAGCAGGAGATCACCCGAAACTTCATGGAGAGCCTGGGCATCCTGGAGGGCTTTGATGTCTGCCTGGAGATGTCGGGCTCTCCCGCCGCGTTCCAGGATGTGCTCAGTAAAATGATCAATGGCGGCAGCATCGCCATGCTGGGCCTGATGCCGGACGATACCGGGATTGCCTGGACCGATGTGGTATTCAAGGGCCTGAACATAAAAGGCATTTACGGCCGGGAAATGTATGAAACCTGGTACAAGATGGTAATGATGGTCCAGAGCGGCCTGCCCATTGAGCGCATCATCACCCACCGGTTCCACTACACGGAATTTCAGGAGGGCTTTGACATCATGCGCTCCGGCAAGTCCGGCAAAGTCATCCTCAACTGGAAGGACTGAAATGAGTTATCGCACGGCCCAGCAAAGCTTTGCAGACGAAATTGCCGACATTAAGTCGGCGGGACTGTGGAAGACCGAGCGGGTCATTGCCTCAGACCAGAAAAACGACATCACCCTCGCCGATGGCAGCGAGGTGGTGAATATGTGCGCCAACAATTATCTGGGTCTGGCCAATCATCCAGCGGTCAAGCAGGCTGCCAGCGACAGCTTGCAGGAGTGGGGCTTTGGTGCCGCCTCGGTGCGCTTTATCTGCGGCACCCAGGAAATCCACAAGACCCTGGAGGGTCGGGTCAGCCGCTTTTTGGGGATGGAGGACACCATTCTCTACGCGGCCTGCTTTGATGCCAACGCCGGGCTGTACGAGACCATTCTGGGGCCGGATGACGCGGTGGTGTCAGACGAGCTCAATCACGCGTCGATCATCGATGGTATCCGCCTCTGCAAAGCATCCCGTTACCGCTACAAGAACAATGACATGGCCGACCTGGAGGCACAGTTGGACGCCGCCAGGACTGCAGGGGCACGGCGCGTGCTGATTACCACCGATGGCGTGTTCTCCATGGACGGCACCATCGCCAGGCTCGATGCCATCTGCGACCTCGCCGAACGCTACGATGCCATGGTCCACCACGACGATTGCCACGCTACGGGGTTTATGGGGGCGACCGGTCGAGGTGTCCATGAATACTGTGAAGTGATGGATCGTGTCGATATCACCACCGGCACCTTTGGCAAGGCCCTGGGGGGCGGGTCCGGGGGTTACACCGCCGGTCGACAGGAAATTATTGACCTGCTGCGCCAGCGCTCACGGCCCTATCTGTTTTCCAATACCCTGGCGCCCTCCATCTGTGCCGCGTCACTGGCCGTCCTGGATATGTTGGAGGCGTCCACCGAACTGCGTGATCGGCTGCACGACAACACCCGGTATTTCCGTGCCCAGATGCAGGCCAACGGGTTCGCTGTCCCCGAGGGGGATCATCCTATTGTCCCGGTCATGCTGGGGGATGCGGTGCTGGCCCAGCAGATGTCCCAGCGGCTACTGGAACTGGGTATCTATGCCATTGGCTTCTTCTACCCGGTGGTGCCCAAGGGCAAGGCGCGCATCCGGGTTCAGATTTCGGCCGGGCACAGCCGTGACAACCTGGATCGGGCGGTGGCTGCTTTCACCCAGGCGAGACAGGAATTAACCTGACAGCGAGGGGTTGGGGGCCAGGATCCATGCCGGGCCACCCAATTCCCCACGGCCATCCCGGGCAGGCGGCCACTCTTCAGTCCGTGCGCGATGGCCGCTGGTGGCTACTCCCTGGAGCTGGCGACCTTACTTAACCACGCAGTATTGCCCGTACTGGGCGACCTCCTCGGTCGTCCATTTGCCTTTCGGTGTCTCATCCAGGTTCTTGCACCAGGCATCGCTGCCTATGGTGGTGTTGTCGAAGATGCAATGGGTGGCATAGGTTTTGGTATCGTCCCGGGTCCACTCGCCCTTGGGGATGGCTCTCTGGGCCTCGCACCAGCCCTCGCTACCGGGTTTGTCGGCGCACCCGGTCAGCAGCAGTGCCGTGCCGATTACCAAACCGTAGAACCCTTTTCTTATCTGTGTCACCGTCATGGTGTTTTCCTGTTGTCCTAACACGCAGCCAGACTAGCCCAGTTGCCGATAATTCTGGACCTCATTTGGCGTCATTTCAGTGTTGCAGTGTGCGTGTGCGACAGGGGCTAACTGCTACCCGTCCGCAGTACAGCGTGTTGGCAGTTATTTACCCAGGCGATCAAGCAGGCTGTAAAACAGCATGCCGGCGACCAGGCCGGGTTTGCGCAGCAGGGTGCCGCCGGGGAAGCGGTGGGTGGGCACGGCGGCCATTCTTGAGAAGTCGTCGGTATCACCGGATATCGCCGCCGCCAGCAGGTAACCCGCCATGGTCGCCGTGGGTACACCGTGGCCGGAAAAGCCCTGGGCATAAAACGTCCGGCGACCGAGACGGCCAAAGTCAGGCATACGGTTCATGGTAATGCCCAGGGTGCCACCCCAGCCGTATTCGATGGCAACGTCAGCAAGTTCCGGATAGATCTTCAGCATGTGGGGCCAGACAAAAGCGGGTATGTCCTTCGGAAAGCGGGAGGAATAATTTTCGCCGCCACCAAACAGCAGCCGACCGTCTGCGGACAGCTTCCAGTAGTTGATCACGTACAGCGTATCCGACAGGCTGAAATTGTCCCGGGTCACTGCCGCCTGTTGTTCCTTTGACAGGGGTTCCGTGGCCAGAATGAAGTTGTTGATGGGCATGATGTTGCCGGCAATGCGGGGCTCCAGATGGCCCAGATAACCGTTGCAGGCCAGCACCAGGAAGCGCGCTTTGACGCTGCCGCTGGCGGTCCGTACCTGAACCTGGGCGCCGTCGTTGTCGGTATAACCGAGCACCTCACTGCCTTCGTGGATGTCAGCGCCCAGTAGATCGGCGGCCTTGGCCAGGCCGTAGGCATACTTCAGCGGATGCAGATGCCGTGCGCCCTGGTCCAGCAGCGCGCCATGCATGCCCTGGGCCCGGGTCATCCATCCCATCTCGGTCGAGTCGACAAAGCGCAGCTGGTCGTAGCCATAGACTTTGCTCAGGTGCTCCGCCTCATCCCGAAGCCCCTGCACATGCCGCTTCTTTGCCGCCAGATGCAGGTTGCCCTCGCGCAGTTCACACTTGATGTAAAACTCCGAGATCAGGTTACAGACGAGTTCCACAGCCTCATGGCCCAGCCGCCACAGGTCTTTGGCTGCGCCGGGCCCAACCCACTTTTCCAGACTGGTCTGGTCGGCCCGCTGTCCGGTCCCGACGTGCCCGCCGTTGCGCCCTGAGGCGCCCCAGCCAATGCGCTGGGCTTCCAGCAGGGTGACCGAAAAGCCCAGCTTGCGAAGGTGCAGCGCAGTCGACAGGCCGGTGTAGCCGCCGCCCACCACACAGACATCGGACTCGACCTCACCCTGCAGGGCCGGGAATCGCCGATGGGGTGATGCCGATGCGGCATACCAGGAGTCAGTGTGTTGGATACGGGTTGTCATGGCCCCTCAAGTGCCGGTCCGAAGGTAACAGGACGAGAATTTCTTGTGATATTACACGCTTGCCGCTGGACTGGCTTGCGGCCCATACTGTTTGTCCACACATTCTCGGTCACATTTATGAGCGGCAAAGCACCGGGTGACACGGATACCGACACCCGAATTCACAGCCCGGACAGCGCCAGCGGCCCGCTACTGACACCTCCCGAAGAGATGGCAGCCATCACCGCCTGGTTGCAGGAGAACAAGATTTCCGAAGTGGAGTGCATTGTTCCGGACCTGACCGGCAATGCCCGGGGGAAATTCATCCCTGCCCACCAGTTCACCGCTCAACTCGAGCAAAAGCTGCCCGAGTCCATCCTGGTCCAGACCGTTACCGGTGAATACACCGACGAGCATTGGGACTTTGTCGAGCCCACCGACACCGACATGGTGCTGTGTCCCGATGCCTCGACCCTGCGCCGGGTGCCCTGGGCCCGGGAGCCGACCGCGCAGATTATCGCCGACTGCCTGAAGCCCGACGGTAGTCCCCACCCCCTGTCATCCCGCAACGTTTTGCGCTACGTGCTGGGCCTGTATGAGGAGGCGGGGCTGAAGCCCGTTATTGCACCCGAGGTGGAGTTCTATCTGGTGCATAAAAACACCGACCCCGATTACGAACTGATGCCCCCGAAAGGGCGCTCGGGCCGTCGCGAAGTGGCCCGCTTGTCCTACAGCATCGATGCGGTCGCAGAGTTTGAAGATTTTGTGGAGGATATGTACGACTATGCCGATGCCCAGGCGTTGGACGTCGACACGCTCATCCATGAAAACGGGGCCGCCCAGATGGAAATCAATTTTCGCCATGGTGATCCCCTGGCGATGGCGGATCAGGTCTTTGTTTTCAAACGTACCGTCCGGGAGACGGCCCTAAAGCACGACATGTACGCCACCTTCATGGCCAAGCCCATGCAGCGCGAGCCGGGCAGTGCCCTGCACATCCACCAGTCGGTACTGTCCCTGGCCGATGGTAAGAACGTCTTCACCGATCCCGAGGGCAAACCCAGTGCGACCATGATGCACTACCTGGGCGGACTGCAGCGCTACACACCCGAACTGATCAGTTTTTATGCGCCCAACGTCAATTCCTATCGTCGGCTGGCGCCGGATATTTCCGCGCCGATCAATCTGAGCTGGGGTTTTGATAACAGAACGACCGCGTTCCGTGTGCCCAACAGCACCCCCGAGAACCTGCGTATAGAAAACCGCTTTCCCGGTGTCGATGCCAACCCCTACCTGGCCATCACTGCCACCCTGGCCAGCGGCCTTTTGGGTATGCGCCAGGAGATCCAGCCCACCGAGCCCCATCAGGGTACGGCCAATGACGAGGCGGTGGGGGTTGCCCGAACCCTGGAGGAGGGTGTGCGGCAGCTCAACGATACCCCCGAGTTGCAGCAGATGATTGGCGAGTTGTTCATGCGCGCCTATGCGGCGGTGAAACTCGATGAATTTGAAGAATTCAATCGGGTCATCAGTTCCTGGGAGCGGGAACACCTGCTGTTACAGGTCTGACCGGCGTGGTTGACCTGCTCCGCCACGGTTGGCCGCCGGGGACCGCGGCCCGTCTCTACCGGCTGCTGAAATACCTCGTTTACGTTCTGCTGTCGCTTAATATCTGGTTTTTTCTCCAGGAAGAATTGGTTTCGGCCACCCACGCGGCCACGGCCGAGACCGATTTTTTCACCTGGGTGCAGTTGTTTTCAGCCACCCTGGATACCGCCGCCTGGGTCTTGTTGTTGCTGTTGTTCGAGTTGGAGACGGCGGTCATTCCTGACGAACGACTGGTGGGTAAGACCAAGTGGACTATCCACGGCATCCGGCTGCTTTGTGGCCTGGCCATCGTCTCGGCTTTTTTCGGGTACTTCGGCGAATGGACCGTATTCTGGCAGGCGTCCCTGTTGCCACAGCCCGCCTGCGAGCTGGTCGATCAGGGTTGGACGGTATTGGTGGATTTCGACAACTTTACGCCTCTGGATTCCCAGCTTTGCCAAACCATGGGCCCGGATACGGTCCTGGTCACCGGGCTGGAACGTGTCATCGCCACGCCCGCGGCACTGGACAGTGCCTACCAGCTGGGTCTGGTGGATGTGATCAATTCCGGAGCCTGGATCCTGGTGGTGATTCTGTTGGAAATTGAGGTGCGGTTGCAGCTCTGGGGTGGGGTGCCCCGTCGCTTCCAGCCCTTGTTCAACACACTCAAGGTCATTCTGTATCTGACTCTGGCAGCGGCGGCGGTTTACTGGGGTTTTGAGGGCGAGTTTCTGGACTTTTGGGACGCAGCGCTGTGGCTGTTTGCCTTTGTGTTCATTGAGCTGAATGTCTTCGAGTGGCAGCGGGAGCTGGCCTCACAGGGGAAACAGTAGCCCGGGATTCACGGACCCCGTTGAAAAGTAGGGCATCCCGGTTGGATGCCTGTCACCGGCCGGCGTTCAGAGGTCGTCTTCGAAATCGAAGTCGAAGTCCCCCAGCTCCTCCCTCAGCCTCAGCGCCTCCAGGCGTTGTTCCGCCCGGCGTCGCTTACTGGCCAGGGATTGGGCGCAGGTTACGATGTCGGACTCATCGAGTCCGTCAAAATCTTCGTCGCCCAACTCGCCCAGCATCGGGTCGAGAAAGTCCTCGGCACCCTCCGCGCTCTCAGCCTGTGTTGCAGTGCGCTCACCCATAAACCACCTCCCGATGATTTAGAACAAGACCTGTGGGATATCCCACATTCGCAGTTGGCATCAACGCGAGTGGTTTTCGCAACAATTTTTTTGTGCTCACAATGCCGTTCCAAATAACTGAAATAAATATGGCGACCCGCCCCTTACTTGCCTGCTGCCTTGGAGACATCCCTTTCTCCGTTGTGAATTCCGACGTCCTGTCGGTGGCGGGCCGCCAGCACAGAAAACAGCAAAGGCCGTGCCAGAATCGAGGGGTAGCGTTAACGGGGCTTCCAGGACCGGTGTTTCGGTGTCGGACGTGTCCGGCCCGGGGGCGGGTGTCCGGTCAGCTGTGGCGGGTGTCCAGTAAATCGATCAACTGGTTAACCAGGGTTTCGGGTGGCGCGTCGTCCACCCCGAGGGTGATCTGTGCCCAACGTTCGTACAGCGGCGAGCGCTCGCGATAGATATCCTCCAGGGTCTGGTCGCTGGAGGAGGCAATACCGCGGTCGGGAGCGAGGGATATGCGGTATTCGACGGTTTCCAGGCTGGCGCTCAGCAAGACAACAGTGGAATGCTGGGCCAGTCGAGCCATGATTTTCTCGCTGTAGACCACCGAACCTCCGGTTGAAATCACGCTGGGCGTTATGGGCATATCGAGTAACACCTGCTCTTCCACTGCACGCAAATACAGGTGGTCATGGCGGGCAATGATCTCGGCCAGGGTCGCCTGCTCCCGGTTCTGAATCAGAATGTCCGTGTCCACGAAATCCGTACCCAGCCGTTTGGCCAGCAGTACCCCCACCGTGCTTTTGCCGCTGCCCGGAAAACCAATAAGGCTGATCACCTGCTTGCTGGCCATATCCATATCCTCTTTACCCTTGGTGCGGTGACTACCCTCAGCTTGCCCCGGACCGACCCCGTGTAGAGAATAACAACTCCCACAGGAGAGATAGTATGTCCCAAAGCAATGGATTGCGGACGACCCCACTGACCTCGTTACACATCGAGCTGGGGGCCAGGATGGTTCCGTTTGCCGGTTACAGCATGCCGGTGCAATTTTCCGAGGGCATTATTGCCGAGCACCTGCACACCCGGACCCATGCGGGCCTGTTTGACGTCTCCCACATGGGCCAGATTCAGGTCGCAGGTCCCGAAGCGGTACGGGAACTGGAGGCCCTGATGCCGGTGGATCTGGAGGGGCTTGCTCTGGGTGGGGCGCGCTACAGCCTGCTCACCAATAACCGCGGCGGTGTCCTCGACGACCTGATCATCACCCGATTGGCAGCCCAGCGTTTTCTGCTGGTGGTGAACGGCGCCTGTAAAGCAGAGGACGAGCAGGTGATCCGGGCGGGTTGTCCCGAATCAGAGGTGACGGTGTTGGGTGATCGTGCGCTGTTGGCACTGCAGGGGCCCGCCGCTAGGGAGGTGCTGCAATCCCGGGTGCCCGGCATAGATGACCTGGTTTTTATGCGGGCCGCCGAGGTCACCATCGAAGGTGGTGCCGGCCTGGTGAGTTGCTCGGGCTACACCGGGGAGGATGGATTTGAGATCTCCTTGCCCGCGGCGGGTGCCCCGGCCCTGGCCCGGCGCCTGCTCGCCGACAGACGGGTTGCCCCGGTGGGCCTGGGTGCCCGGGATTCCCTGCGGCTGGAGGCAGGTTTGTGTCTGTACGGCCATGAGCTGGGTCCTGAGATCACACCGGTAGAAGCCCGCCTGAACTGGGCGATTCCGGCTTGCCGGCGTCCCGGGGGTGACCGGCCCGGCGGCTATCCGGGTGCTGATGTCATCGCAGGGCAGCTGGCTACGGCTCCGGCCCGCCGCCGGGTGGGTCTGCGGGTGGAGGGCAAGCGTCCCGTGCGGGAGGGTCAGGCTATTCTCTCCCAGGCAGGTGAAGTTATAGGGCAGGTCAGCTCCGGGGGCTTTGGCCCCAGTGTCGGTGCGCCGGTGGCCATGGGTTTTGTCAGCGGGCCCGAGCAGGCGCCGGGCAGCCGGGTCAAGGTGGATGTTCGCGGTAAGTTTATCGATGCCCAGGTGGTGGCCCTGCCCATGGTAACGGCGGGCTACGTGCGGTAATCCTCAGTGTCCTCGGCGCCCGGGGCCGCTGCTGCCGCCGGGATTTAATTGCTCGGGCAGCACGGCGCCGGTCAAAACGGCCCAGCTCCGCCGGCAGTGGCCAAGGGCCCATCGCCACAGGGCGGCAATACGCTGTGGCAAGCCCAGCCGCCAGCAAGCCGCCATCAACAGCACCAGGCCCAGCACCGCCGCAGCGGTGACGGCGAGTTCCATACGATCCCGGGGAGACGCCGGTAGTTCGGGTGGCTGGCCACCGATCGAAATCCCAATCGCCTCGGTGCTCAGTGTTTTCAATTGCTTTGTTTCGGTATTCCACCAGTGCACGGTGACGCCGGGAATCTCACTGCTGCCCGGCGTCGACGCTATCCAGGTGGTCCGGTCGCTGCGGGTGGCCGACAGCGTGCCCCGGTTGGAGCGGTTGCGCAGCACCGGAGGTTCGGGATAGCTCTGTAGCAGCGGCGGGTCTCCGGTTTCGATGCGCGGCAGCAGCATGGCCATCACGTCCGCCGCCTTAACGGTGATCTTGCGACTGATGGCGGCCCCCGGATAGGTGTCCGTGTCACCCTCTACACTTTGGCTCAATGACACCGAGGGGCTGGCCACCCAACTGTCGATAGTTTCCAGCTCCGGGGGAATGCTTGTGGTGACGGTCAGCGGCTGGGTCTGCAAAGTGGTGTTGAGGGTTTGGGTAGCCGACTGGGAGACCGCGACACTGACCTGTAGCGGCGGAATGGTAATGGCCCCTGCCCGTGTCGCGAAGACATCCAGGGACCAGCGCTGCACCGTCCAGCTCTCTCCACCGCGACGCTCGGTGGCGTTGGCGGCAAAATCCTGATTCTGCATCAATATCAGACCGGGAACCTCTGGCAGTTTTATTCGGGTGCCGGCGGTAAACCAGCGCGGGGTGGCGACGGTTACCTCCAGCCTGATGCGTTGTCCGGGCACGGCCCCTTCGGCGGGCTGCAGGCGCGCGCCGATTTCCACCAGATCCTGTGCCGGGACAGCAACAGCACCCGCGGCCAGCCATAGCAGGATCGCGATCTGCCAAAGCAGTCCAGGCAACCCCCTCGATGGGGCGCAGGGGACAGGGGTGCCGATGGCGAGGGGTGATCGGGCCAACCGGGCTGGCCCGACACCCTGGGACAGCAGCCCCTGACCGGGAGCACTAGGGTTCACTGACGCCTCGCTCCTGTAGCTGGATATTGAATTTACTGCGCAGGAAGTTGCCCGGGTCGGGTTGTACATTGTTCATCCACAGCTCCGCCGTCTCTGGACTGGCGAGAATTTCCTCCGCACTGTACTGCTGTCTTGCTTCCGGTTCGGTCATCAGGCTATCGGCGCCCTCGCCAATCTGGGGGTCGTCGCCGTCAATCGATTCGCTGCCGACCCCGGCTTCCTCGGCCTGGCTCTCGCTCAATCGGTTGCTCGCCTCGATGATGGTATGCACCAGTAACCGGTTACTGGCGGCACCCGGGAACTCGGGGTTGCGCTGCAGCAGCACGTCGTAACGCTCTCTGGCACCCGCGTAGTCACGGCGCTGGGCCCGGGCGTTGGCCTCATTAAACAGTGCAATATCGCTGTCCTGTCGTGTGAACAGCACCGCTGCCTGCTGGAAGTCCTCCTGGTAATAGTGGGCGGTGGCACGCCAGATCGGGCTGCGGAAGGTGCGTGCGGCCTTGTCGTAATAACCCATCGACATCAGCAGTCTTCCGTATTGGTCCGGGGTGAGCCAGAGGCCGGCAAAGCCGTCGACCAGGGGCTCCAACCAGCTTGAGTCGCTCGCTGCGGTTTGGGCTTCAGCCGCCGCAAGCGTCTTTTCCCCACCCGGCTGGGCCAGGGGAGCCTCGGACACAGAGAGCAGGCAGGGCAGTAACAGCCACAACCAGAGCCGGGTCCAGCCCGGACGGAACCACAGCAAAGCCAGCAGCAGCATGGGGAATACCAGCGGGTAGCCGCTGTCCAGCCAGGGCAGTGCTTCATCGTCGATCACTTTGTAGGCGTCACTGAGTGCCGAGGCAATCGCCTCAACATCCGAGGTGTTGATGGTGAGGTCAAAGTAGCGACCGCCACAGGCAGACGCAGTATCGGCCAGGCTGTCCCGATCCAGGGGTACCGCGCTTTGCTCCGGGGAAGGGTCTCCCAAGCCGTAGACCAGCAACTGGTGTTCGCTGGCCCGGCACCAGTCCTTGATCAGTGCGGGACTGGCGCTGCCCAGGCCATCGGCAAGCAACAACACCGAACTTTTGTAATAGGAATTGCTCAGCAGTTTGTCGATTCCGGGCAGTGCATACTCCGGAAACTTCCCGGGGCGGGGCGCCAGGTCAGGATTCAGCACGCTGAGGAAATTCTGTGCAATGTCATGGTCGGTGGTGAGGGGCAGTACCGTATGGGCGCTGCCGGCGTAGGCGACAATGCCAATCTGTTTGTCGGGGATGAGTTTCAGCAGGTCGGTGACCTTCTGGATACCCCGGGCCAACCTGCTGGGGGCGATATCGGTGGTGGCCATGGACTCGGAGATATCCAGTGCAATCACCAGGGGGGCGGCATCCTCGGCCAGGGGCGAGGGTTGCTGGCGCCAACTCGGTCCTGCCATGACCAGCGTCAGTAGCGCCAGTAACACCGCCAGTACCGAGGAGGGATTGAAGCGTGCCCCCCGGGGCCGGCGCAGCCTGAGATGCTCCAGCAACTCGGGCGCAATGATGTCATGGAAGCGATCGCGGTTAGCCTCGGGGTTGCGCAGCAGCCTTTCGAACAGCAGCAGTCCCGGGATCAGCAGCAGCCACTCCGGTCGCAGGAAGTGAAAATGACCCAGCTGCTCGATCACTGGGACACCTCGCTGCGAGGCAGGGGCCAGAGTTTTGCCAGCATCCTGAGCATCAGGTAGAGCGCCACGATCAAGCCCAGGGGCAACCAGTGCACGTCTGTCCGGGGTCGAAAGCTGACGCTGTCAAAGATATTGGGTTCCAGCGTATCCAGCAGATTGAAAACCGCTGCCAGATCATCGCTGTTGAGTGCTTCAAAAGCCCGGCCACCGGTGACCTCGGCCATCCGGCCCAGGGTTTCAAGATCGATCGCCTCCTCGCCCACGGCGGTGGGGTCGCCAACGGCAATGGGGTAAATCCGGATATTCTCGGTAGCAGCCACCCTGGCCGCGTCCACCGGGGGCACCAGGCTGCCCGTGTCGTTGCCGTCGGTGAGTAGCAGCAGCACCCGGTGTTCTGTCTCCGCATCCCGGAACAGCTTGATCGCCAGGCCCACCGCATCCCCAAGGGCGGTGCTGGGGCCCGCCATGCGTATTCGGGTCTCGTCCAGCAGCACCAGCCAGGCCCGGTGGTCCTCGGTAAAGGGAGACTGCAGGTAGGCGGCATTGCCAAACACAATGAGCCCTAGCCGGTCCCCGGGTCGCTCATTGGCCAGTTGCCCCAGCACGGTCTTTACGGCGACCAGGCGATCCACCGCCTCGCCATCGGGGCGGGTGAAATCCCGGGTCTCCATCGAGCCCGACAAGTCCACGGCAATCATCAGGTCCCGCCCGGCTTTCTGCTGTTCTATGGGGGTCCCCAGCCACTGGGGCTTGGCCGCAGCGGTGACCAGCGCCAGCCACATCAGAGCAATCAGCACCTTTTGTCCCCGTCGCCGGATCAGCAGCATGGCTCCGCGCTGGGCTCGTGCTTCTGTGGCAACCAGCAGGCGCTGGAAAAAAGGCACCCTGACGGCATCCCGGCGCTCCCGATAGGGCGGCAGCAGGGCCATGACGATGGGCAGGGGCAGTAACACAAAGGCCCAGGGGTGTTGCCACTCCAGTTGATCGAGCACCTGCAGTACCAGTGCTTCAAGGGGATCCATGATCATCCCTGTGCTGTTCCAGCCAGTGCAGGGCCTCGTCAACAAGGCGGGCCAGGTCACCGGCAGGCAGCTTGAAGCCGGGCTTGTAGGGGGCATGACCCAGGGCCGCGAGGCTGGTTTCGGAGAAGATGGTCTGACTGCTTTGCTGCCGCAGCCATTGGCACCACGGGTCCCCGGTCAGGGTAGCGACCTCGCGTCGGGATGCGGCGGTCATGGCGGTCAGTTTGAGGATTTCATTTACCGCTGCGACATCAGCCCGGGGCCCCAGAGCCAGCAGGCGTTGCCGTGCTTCCCGGCGGTAGCGGTTGCGCAGCCAGATTCTCGCCCGCCGCCACAGGCGATAGCCCAGCCACAGGACCAGCCCCGTCGCTGCCATTTGCCAGCCCAGGGTTTGGGGCCACCAGTCAATGGCGCCCGGGGCTGCGATCTCCTGCAGCTCTCCCCGGAGCAGGGGATTGCCAAAGAGGTCAGGCAGGGGGGGCAGGGAGGAATCGGTCGCCGCGGCCATGGCTCAGCGTCCTGCCCCGGCCCGGGCCGTTGTGCCCCCCAGTTGTCGCAGCAGCTGCCCGGCCACGTCGGTTTCAGTGGTCAGGGGTATTAGGGGTATGCCGTGTTTCTTCAGGGTTTCCCCGAGAGCAGTCAGTTGTGCGCTGTAGTGGCCGCTGAAGCGTGCCTCCGCTTCGGCCTTCCCGGCCTCTATCTGCAGTTGGTAGGCACCGTCGCTGACCACCAACCTATCCGCTGTCGCCAGACTGCGTTCCAAAGGGTCGCTGACCTGACCCGCGATCACGTCGTTGCTCTGGCGCATGGACTTGATCGCCGTCAGGCAGTCGTCGTTCCAGCCATCGAAGTCAGAAATAATGATGACCAGACCGTCATGGGTCAGATAGCGGCTGACGGTTTGCAGTGCCTGGGCCAGGGCGTCGGGATTGGTTGGCTCGGGCGCATCCGCCACCAGGGCATTGTTCATGGTGACCAGTTGTTCCAGCCAGCCCAGTAGTGGCCCGGGTGATCGGCTCGGTCGGTGCAGCGCCGACTGCCCGTCATTGAATAACAGTGCGCCCACCCGGTCGCCTACCCCGATAACGCGCCAGGCGGTCAACGCCGCCGCCTGGGCCGCGGCCACCGATTTCATCTGGTGGCGGCTGCCGAAAAACATACCCAGCCGTTGGTCAACGATCACCCACACCGGGCGGTCCCGCTCCTCGGTATAGACCCGTACAAAGGGTGTGCCGGTTCGGTGGGTGACCCGCCAGTCCATGGTTCTGATGTCGTCTCCGGGGCGGTAGTGACGAAGCTCGTCGAAGTCCAGGCCACGGCCCCTCAGTCGGGAGCGTTTGCGTCCCGCCAGTACCGAATTGACCGGCTGGGCCGGGAGGTAACTGAATCCCCTTGCCTGGTAACGCAGGCGCACCAGATCCCTGAGCTGTACGTAGGCGCCACCGGGCATGTCTGCTCAGCCCACCGCGACCAGTTCCATGATCTCCCTGACCACCCGATCCGAGTCGATACCATCGGCCAGGGCGTCGTAACTCAGGATCAGGCGATGACGCATGACTGCCGGCGCTACAGCGCGGACGTCCTCTGGCAGCACATGGTCCCGCCCCTGCAGCCAGGCCTCTGCCCGGGCTGCCCGGTGCAACGCGATACTGGCCCGGGGACTGGAGCCAACGGCAATCCAACTTGCCAGCTGTTCCGAAATGCCTTCGGGATGGCGGGTCGCCATGACCAGGTCAACCAGATACCGTTCTACAGGCTCACTGACCGGCATTTTCTGGATCGCTTCCCTGGCGGCAAAGATCACATCGCTGCCCACCGGCTGTGCATCGCTGCTGGCACCGCCCTCCTCGACCTGCAACATTCGGACAATGGCCTGCTCCGCTGCCGCCTCCGGGTAGTCCACCCTGACCTTGAACAGAAAACGATCCATCTGTGCCTCGGGCAGTGGGTAGGTACCCTCCTGCTCAATTGGGTTCTGGGTCGCAAGGACCAGGAACAGGGGGGGCAGGGGGTAGCTCTTGCCGGCGACGGTCACCTGGCGCTCTTCCATCGCCTCCAGCAGGGCGGACTGCACCTTGGCCGGGGCCCGATTGATTTCGTCCGCCAGGACCAACTCGTTGAAAATGGGTCCCGGTTCGAAGACCAATTGGTTGCCGTCCTCGCCATCGTGATAGGTCTCGCTGCCGGTAACGTCGGCGGGCAGCAGGTCCGGGGTGAATTGCACCCGGCCCAGGTTCACCCCAAGGGCGGCTGCCAGGGTTTTGATGGAGCGGGTTTTGGCGGTGCCCGGGAGCCCCTCGAGCAGAACGTTGCCGTTGCACAGCAGGGCGAGGATCAGACTGCGCACCACCGACTCCTGGCCAATGACAGCGGCATTGACCCGCGCAGCCAGGGTAGCTATGTCGTCTCGCAGGGGGTCGCTCATTGTTCGGTTCCTTGTCGGTGCGGGGTTCGCCCCACCGTCTGCCGGGGGCGTGTCAGACAAAGACTATCAGTAGTCCACTGAGTAGGTGTAGTTAAGCCCCTCAGTGGGCCCAGTCCCGGTCGGCCCGGAATTGCTGGGACAGGTAGTCCATCTGGTCGGCGAGGACACGATCCTTGGCCAGGAAATGCCATTCAAAGGGGTTGGGCCTGAAGGGCACGGCGAGCAGGGGCATACGCGCCTCCTCGGGTGTTTTGTTGTCTTTCTGCCAGTTGCAGCGCTTACAGGCGGCGACGACGTTTTCCCACTTATCGGTACCACCGCGGCTCGCGGGCAGGACGTGATCCCGGGTCAGGTCGCTGCGGGAAGCTTTGATGCCGCAGTAGAGACAGCGGTGATCATCCCTTCGGAACAGGGTGCGGTTGCACAGGGGTGGGGTAAAGGCATCGAAAATCCTGCCCTCGGTGGCGATGATGGGTTGCACTTCGAGGGTGGATCGCAAACCGGTCAGCCGCTGGATGCCGCCGAACACCGGGGGGAGCGCGTCTCCGATGCCATATACAACATCGCCCCGGGCGTAGGCAGAGATGGCCTCCTGCAGGGTTAACCAACCCCGAGGCTGCCCTGCCAGATCCAGTCTCAGGATCGCTTGCATGGCTCTCGCTCTCTGGTTTCCAGAAAACTACTCAAAAACCGCTGTCGATACAATTAAAGATTTATGTCGTGGCCGCCGGGGGCTGGACTCGTGCAGTCTTTTACTGTGGCAAGGCCCCTTTTACGGGGCAAGCCACTGCGCCTCGACCAGTGTCACATCACCGTCCCGGAGCACGGCCTCAAACCGGTCGCCATGTTCAACCGGTCCGACACCCGCCGGGGTGCCGGTCATCACGATGTCGTAATCGTCCAGGGACAGGAAGCGCTGTAACTCGTCCAGGATCAGTGCCGGCGGATACAGCATGGCGGTTGTTTCTCCACGCTGCCTGGCCTCGCCGTTCACCTGCAGCTCAAAAGACAGGTTATCCAGGCGCTTGGGCGCGGGTATAAAGCCACTGAACAGGGCGGCGCCGTCGAAGGCTTTGGACCGCTCCCACGGCAGGCCCGCCGCCTTCAGCTGCCCCTGCAGTTTGCGCTTGGTCAGGTCCAGGCCGATACCCAGCCCATAAATTGCGCCGGCTTTGATCAGCAGGCAGATCTCGCATTCGTAGTGCAGGGGTTCTTCGGCAACGGCCCTCAGGGTTCGGGTAATGGCGGAATTGGGTTTCATGAACACCACCATTTGCTCGGGCACCACACTGCCCATCTCCTCGATATGGGCGCGGTAGTTCTTGCCAATGCACACGATCTTGCCCGGCCTGATGCTTTCATTCTGAAATTCAATAGTGCCCACAGCGGACTCCATGTCGTGTTTGCTGGCACTATAGCCCAGGCCGGCAGCCGCTTATCGGCGGGGTGAAATTAGGCCGGCCCAGTCAGGATGCCGGTGGGAGACAGGACGATGGCGCTACGAATTGGTCCGGGTGCGATGGTGGCTGCGGCTTTTATCGGACCGGGCACGGTGACCACGGCGAGCGTGGCGGGGGCGTCCTCGGGCATTGCGCTGTTGTGGGCGGTGGCGTTCTCGGTGTTCGCAACCCTGACGCTGCAGGAGTTGTCCCTGCGCACCGCCCTGGCCACCCAAAAGGATCTGGCCACCTTGGTACGGGATCTGGGGCGGGGCGCCTGGTGGGGATCGCTACTGGTGCTGTTGGTGATCCTGGCTATCGGTGGCGGCAATGCCGCTTATCAGTCCGGTAACCTGTCCGGTGCCGGCATCGGCCTCAGCGCCGCGCTGCCAATCGATTTCGCGCAGGTCGTGGTGGTTGCGGCGGCGCTGGCCGGCCTGTTGATCCTGTTCGATCGCTATCGCTGGCTGGAGCGACTGCTGGTGTTATTGGTGGCCCTGATGGCTGTGCTGTTTTCGGGTCTCGCCCTGTTGCTGCTGCCCTTGCTGCTGGCCCAGTCTCCGGAGCGGCTGGTACCCACGTTTTCCAGTGGCTACCTCACCACCGCCCTGGCGTTGATCGGCACCACGGTAGTGCCCTATAACCTGTTCCTGCATGCCACCGCAGTCCGTCGACGTTGGTCCGGGGAGTCGGTTGAGACCGCCCTTCGTGGTGCCCGTCAGGAGTCAATGCTGGCTATTCTGATCGGTGGTGGCATCACCTGCGCAATCATGATGGTGGCGTCAGCACTGCTGTCTCCGGGAGCGGAGGTGGAAGTATTGCCGGCGCTGATGGTGGCCATAGACCGGCACTTTCCCGGGGGCGGTACCCTGGCAGTGGGATTCGGCTTGTTCGCAGCGGGGCTCAGTTCTGCCATCGCGGCGCCGGTGGCGGCGGGCTGGGCCGTGTGCGGGGCACTGGGTTGGTCCACGGACCCCGGCAGCCGTGGCTTCAAGGCAGTTGCCCTGTCGGTGCTGTTGGCAGGTACCTTGTTTGCCGTGGTGACCAGCCGTCCCACGGTATTGATCGTAACCGCACAGGTGACCAATGCCCTGCTGTTACCGGTGATCGCGCTGGTGCTCGTGGTGCTGGCGAACAGTCGCCTGATGCCCCAGCCCTTTCGTAATGGCCGCACAGGCAATCTGCTGGCCCTCGCGGTGCTGGCCATCGTGCTGTTGTTGGCACTGACCAAACTGGCAAAGCTGCTGGCGTGAAGGGCTGCCGCGACCTGTAGCGGTTGCTGTCAGGGTTGCTTCACCGCTGTCGGTACTGGCCCGAGGTAATGAACTGTCCGAAGGTTTCGCACCAGACCACAGCGGTGTCGTAGCGCTCCAGAATGCCGGCGTTGGGGTTGTCCAGGGCAAAGCCGTTGAAATTTTTGATGGCGCCTACTTCATGGGCGTCGGCCTTTAGCGCCAGGAAGTCGGCCTCGGTCTCCACAAACCCGGACACCAGATAAAGCCGGTAATCCGGACCGGGTGCCAGCTTGCCCTCAAAGACCAGCATGTCCTGATACAACCGCAGTTCGCCCTCGCCCCAGTGCAGTGCATCACTGTCTGCGCGATCACGACTGAAGCGGGCGCTGTAGAGGGGTTCCGCCAGCACGGACTCGATCGCCACCAGGTCGGGCTCGGGGGGCTGTACAAGAATGGGTAGGGCGTAGACGCCCAGGGCGAAGCCCAGTAGCAGCGTCAGGCCATGGCTCAGCAGCAGGAGGATTTTGCGCACGCCGCGATCTCCGTTGGGGTTGCCGGTTGCAAGTCTTCAGGGACTATGCCAGCAATGCCGGTTTGGGGTCCAATACCCCGTCTTGTGTCCGAAACCCATTCACGGGGGGAGATTGCCATGCCCTTGTTCATTGCTGCCAAGCGCAGTTGCCTGACGTTTCTTTGCGGAGTCCTGCTGACCCTGTCCCTGCCGGCCGCGACCGAGCAGGTCGCCTCTCCCTTTGCCGGCTACCGACTGGTGGATATGACCCATGCCTTTGATGAGGACACGATCTACTGGCCCACCGAGGCGCCCTTCGAGCACAGTGAGCGGTTCCGGGGCCAGACCGAGGGCGGCTGGTATTACACGGCCTACAGGGTGGATACCGCCGAGCACGGTGGCACCCACCTGGATGCGCCGGTGCACTTTGCCGAGGGTCGGTGGGCGGCGGACGAAATTCCCCTCTCTGCGTTATTCACTCCGGCGGTGGTAATAGATGTATCGGAGGCGGCCCTGGCCAACCCCGATTACCGCCTGGACCTGGCGGCTGTGCGTGACTGGGAGACCGAACACGGGCCCATACCCCGGGGCGCCGCAGTGCTGATGTATACCGGCTATGCCCGCTTCTGGCCCGACCGGGTTCGTTACATGGGTACGGCGGCCCGGGGCCCGGAGGCGGTGGCAGAGCTGCATTTTCCTGGGTTTTCCCTGGCAGCGGCCCGCTTCCTGCTCATGGAGCGGGGCATTGTTTCGGTGGGTCTGGATACCCCCAGTATTGACTATGGCCAGTCAACGGATTTCGCCGTGCATCGCTACCTCTACGAAAACAACGTTTTGGGTTTTGAGAATGTGACCAACCTCGATCAATTGCCCCCACGGGGTGGTTTTATCGTTGCTCTGCCCATGAAAATAAGAGGTGGCAGCGGCGGTCCGTTGCGCATTATCGGGCTGGTACCCGAGTCCTGACAGTACTGGCGGTACCCGGAGTCGTCATGCATCATGGCGGCCAGCATAATTTTAAAAAAGTTAAAGGAGTCGAGAGCATGCTGCGGATTTTTGGTCTATGCCTGCTGCTTATGGCCCACGCAGTGAGCGCGGCGGATAAACCCAACATTCTGGTCATCTGGGGCGATGACATCGGCTTCTGGAACCTGTCGACCAACAACATGGGCATGATGGGTTACCCGACCCCCAACATAGACCGCATTGCCAATGAGGGCGCCAAGTTTACCGATTACTATGGGCAGCAGAGCTGCACCGCGGGCCGGTCCGCTTTCATCATCGGACAATCACCGATTCGCACGGGTCTTACCAAGGTAGGTGCCCCGGGTGCGGACCAGGGTATCAGTGACAAGGATGTGACCCTGGCCGGACTGCTCAAGGGTGAGGGCTACGTCACCGGGCAGTACGGTAAAAACCACCTCGGTGATCGGGATGAATTTCTCCCCACAGAACACGGCTTCGACGAATTCTTTGGCAACCTCTACCACCTCAATGCCGAGGAGGAGCCCGAGGATGCTGACTACCCCAAGGACCCGGCCTTCGTTGCCCGGTTCGGACCCCGGGGGGTTATTCGTTCCTTCGCGGATGGTCGAATCGAAGACAGCGGTCCCCTGACCAAGAAACGAATGGAGACCATTGATCGCGAGTTCCTCGCCTCAGCCAAGGACTTCATCAGCCGGGCGGTCGCCGATGACACGCCTTTTTTCGCCTGGGTTAACACCACCCGAATGCATTTCTGGACCCACACGCCCGATGATGAGATGGGGCTGTCCGGTCAGGGGTTCTATAACGATGCCATGGTGGCCCACGACCGTATGGTCGGTGAATTGCTGGACCAGCTGGATGAGTTGGGGGTTACGGACAACACCATCGTTCTGTATTCAACCGACAACGGTCCTCACTTCAATACCTGGCCGGATGCCGGTATCACGCCTTTCCGCAGTGAGAAGAACACCAACTGGGAGGGCGGTTTCCGGGTGCCGGCCATGGTGCGCTGGCCGGGCAAAATACCCCCGGGGACCATTCTCAATGACATCATGTCCCATACCGATTGGGTGCCGACATTTATGGCTGCTGCTGGGCGCCCGAATATTGCCGAGGAGCTGAAAGCCGGCACGCAGGTCAACGGCAAGGATTATCGCAACCACCTCGATGGCTATAATTTTCTTCCCTACCTGACCGGCGATGCCGAGCGTGGGCCGCGCACTTCCTTCCTGTACTGGAGCGATGATGGCTTGTTGACTGCCATGCGGGTGGGTGACTGGAAGATTGTTTTTGCCGAGCAGCGGGCCCGTGAATTTGATGTCTGGCGGGAGGAGTTTGACATGCTGCGCATCCCGAAACTGTTCCACCTGCGCCGGGATCCCTTTGAGCGGGCAGACCAGGACTCGAATACCTACAATGACTGGTGGGTGCGGAAAATTCCGCGGGTTTACGTGGCGAGGGCCGAACTTGAAAAGTTCCTGATGACCCTCAGGGCCTTTCCACCCCGCCAGCGTCCCGCCAGCTTCACCATCGACCAGATGATGGAACCTTTTTATCGCTTCGATGCCAGTCAAAACTGAAGGAGTCTCGGTTGGCGGGGGTGAGCCCCTGCATTTCCGTCCCAGCCGTCAGCGCGTAGCTGGTCGACCGGCCTGTGCCGGTAGAGACCGATTCCCTTGCTTGGATGACCGCAGTCGTGGCTTGTCACTGGCCCGATGACGATCCGATCTTCCAGAATCCGCGCACGAGGCGGGTGCCAGCGCGACATCCACGACCTCCCTCGCTGTAGCGGCCGGCATTGGCCAGCAGATGGTGGGGCACCATGAGCCTTCCCGACTTTCATGCCGTGGCGGCAGCGGCACAGCGCCTGCAAGGGCAGGCCTTGCGCACGCCGGTACTGCGATCAGAGCAACTTGATGCCCGATGCGGTCGACAGCTGTTCATTAAACCCGAATGCCTGCAGCGCACCGGCAGCTTCAAGTTTCGGGGTGCGTTTAACCGTCTGAGTCAACTGAGCCCCGCTGAGCGGGAACAGGGCGTGGTGGCCTGGTCATCGGGTAACCATGCCCAGGGTGTTGCCCTGGCGGCCCGGCTCCTGGGTACACGGGCGCGCATCGTGATGCCTGCCGACGCGCCCCGGGTGAAGGCGGCCAATACCCGCGCCCTGGGGGCCGAGGTGATTCCCTACGACCGCCATAGCGAGGACAGGGAGGCCATTGCCCGTGCCCTTGTGGCCCGGGACGGCGGCGTGCTGGTGCCCTCCTATGACGACCCGGACATCGTGGCCGGCCAGGGTACTGTGGGCCTGGAGCTGCTGCAGGATGCCGGTCCCCTGGACGCCATGTTGGTGTGTTGCAGCGGCGGTGGCCTGGTGGCCGGCTGTGCCCTGGCAGCCGAGGGGTTGGCTGTGCCGACCCGTATATTTGCCGTGGAACCCCAGGACTTCAATGACCACCAGCGCTCCCTGGACAGCGGCCAGCGGGAACAGATCAAGCCGGGGGGCTCATCCATATGCGATGCACTGCTGGCGCCTACCCCGGGTGAGCTGACATTTGTCATCAACCAGCGGCTGCTGTCAGGGGGGCTCTCGGTCACTGATGATGAAGTGCGAAGCGCCATGGCCCTGGCCTTTGCGGCATTGCGGCTGGTCGTGGAGCCGGGGGGTGCCGTTGCCCTGGCAGCGGTACTGGCGGGGCGGTTGCCAGAGGAATATCAACGTGTTGGGGTGGTGTTGTCTGGAGGTAATGTGGACGCTGATTTGTTTGCAGCGGTGCTGACAGCCAGCGAGCACAGCCAGTAGGTGGCGGCGTTGTCCCAACCTGAGGCGGGCCAACCCGCGCTGGTGAAGCAAACCTTGGGTCGGTGACGGCGACCTGGAGCACAGTAGAGGGCTGACCATGGAACCTGTTCTTGACTGGGAAGCGCGGTACCACGAGCCGTCGGTGCCCTGGGAGCGGGGCGGACTGAACCCGGCCTTTGAACAGTGGCGGCAAAACTTGAGTCAGGAACCGGGGACCGCCGTTATCCCAGGCTGTGGACGATCCCCGGAGCTGTCGGCCCTGGCAGAAATGGGCTGGCAGGTGACCGGGGTTGATCTGTCCCCGACCGCTGTTGACTTCCAGCGCCGGCAACTGGCGGCTCGCGGTCTCGATGGCCAGGTGCTGGTGGGCAACCTGTTTCAATGGCGACCGGAGCAACCCGTCGATCTGGTGTATGAGCAAACCTGTTTGTGCGCCATCAATCCCGATGATTGGTCAGCCTACGAAGCCCAGCTACACGCCTGGTTGCGTCCTGGGGGAGCACTGTTGGCGTTATTTATGCAGACCAGCGATCCGGACGGGCCACCCTTTCACTGTTCGCTGGAGCAAATGCACGGCTTGTTTCCGGCAGAGCGCTGGCACTGGCAGGATGGCTCCCTGCGATCCGAGCATCCCCTGGGGGTACATGAACTCGGGTGCCGGTTAACCCGGCTCTGACTTCAGCGCCCCAGCACGGTACCCAGTGCCGTCAGGCAGCGCTGAACGTTCACCGGGTTGCTGGCGTGACCCATCAGGCCAATGCGCCATTGTTTGCCCGCCAGTTCTCCCAATCCAGCGCCGATTTCCAGATCGAATTCCCGCAGCAGACGACCCCGAACTTCGGCGTCATCGACACCCTCCGGGATACAGACGGCGTTGAGTTGTGGCAGGCGCCACTCGGGGGCCACCGCCATCTCCAGTCCCATGCGTTCCAGTCCTGCCACCAATTGCAGGTGGTTGTTCCGGTGCCGTTCGAAGCTCGCCTCCAGTCCTTCCTCCCGGACAATAAGCAGTGCCTCATGCAACGCATAAAGGGCATTCACCGGTGCCGTGTGGTGGTAGGCGCGCTTGCTGTCGCCACCCCAGTAACCCATGACCAGTTGCATATCCAGAAACCAGCTCTGCACTCGCTCGGGCCGCTGCTGGATACGGTCTACCGCTGCCGGGCTGAAGGTCATGGGTGATAACCCCGGAACGCAGGACAGGCACTTTTGGGTGCCCGAGTAGACCGCGTCCGCCCCCCAGTTATCCACCTGCAGATCGATGCCGGCCAGGGTCGTGACCGTATCCACCACTGTCAGTGCACCGTGGTTCTTTGCGATGGCACACAGGGTTTCGGCATCACTGCGCACGCCAGTTGACGTCTCCGAGTGCACAAAAGCCAGCACACTGGCCTCGGGGTGGGCGGCGAAAGCGGCTGTTACTTTCTCCGGGTCGACGGGGTCGCCCCAGCGATCCTGCACCATCACCGCGGTTGCGCCACAGCGCTCCACGTTCTCCTTCATACGGCCACCGAAGACGCCGTTCTGGCAGACGATGACCGTGTCGCCGGGGCTTAGCAGATTGACAAAGGCAGCTTCCATGCCCGCCGAGCCCGGCGCGGACAGGGGAATGGTCAACTCGTTTTCAGTTTTGAACACGTACTGCAGCAGCGCCTTGATCTCATCCATCAGGGTGATGAACTGGGGATCCAGGTGCCCGATGGTGGGCCGTCCCAGGGCGCCCAGTACTCGGGGTGAAACGTCCGATGGACCGGGCCCCATCAGGGTGCGATGGGGCGGATGGAAGCTGTGATTCATGGCTAACTCGTGTCTGCTGTTTGATGCGGGGCGCTGCCGGCTGAGCGCGGGCGCAATGATGCCCAAATTACCCGCAGATAGCTAACCCCCGGCCTGCTCCAGCGCTTCCTGCTGCTCCATCCAGCTGTCCTCCAGCTCTGCAATGGTTGATTTGAGTGATCCCTCGGTTCTGACCAATTCGGCGAGCCGGGATGAATTCCCGTTTTCGTAGAGGGTTTGATCGGCCAACTGTTCCTGCAGCACCTGCAGTTCTCGCTGCTGCTGTTCCAGGGCCCGCTCCGTCTTTTCCAAGGCCCGTTGCAGGGGCCGCAGCTGCGCCCGCCGTTGCGCGGCATTCTGGCGTTGTTGCCGGGCGCTGCCCGATCCGCTCTCCGGACCGTCGATGGTGCCCCGATGTTCACCTGCCTTGCCATCGCCGCCGTCACCCGTCAGCACCCACTTCTCATAGGCCGCCAGGTCATCGGGATATTCGGTTACCGCCCCCCGGTCCACCAACCACAGTGATTCCACGGCGTGGCGCAGCAGGTGCCGATCGTGACTGACCAGCACGATGGCCCCGGTGTATCCCTGCAGGGCCATGGCCAGGGCATGACGCATCTCCAGATCCAGGTGATTGGTGGGCTCGTCCAGAATCAGCAGATTGGGGTCCTGCCAAACCACCATGGCCAGGGCCAGTCGTGCTTTTTCCCCGCCGGAGAAGGGCGCGATCGCCTCCCGGGCCCGATCTCCCCGGAAATTGAAGCCGCCCAGGAAATCCAGTATTGCCTGTTCCCGGGCCGAGGGGTCGAGTCGCTGCAGGTGTAGCAAGGGGCTCGCCTCCAGGTCCAGCACCTCCAACTGCTGCTGGTCGAAGTAGCCGATACGCAGGTGTGCGCCCTCCACCCGTTCCCCGCCCAGCAGGGGCAGGGCGCCGGTCAGGCCTTTGAGCAGGGTGGTTTTGCCCGCCCCGTTCTTGCCCAGCAGACCAATGCGGTCACCCGGGTGCAGGGTCAGTGATACTCGGGAAAGTACGCTGTGGTCTCCGTAGCCCAGCCCGGCGTCGGTGACCGAGAGCAGGGGGTCGCTGCTTTTTCCCGGCTCCGGGAATTGGAACGAAAACGGTGAGTCGGCATGGGCCGGCGCTACCGTTTCCATCCGCTCCAGGGCCTTCAAACGACTCTGGGCCTGACGGGCCTTGGTGGCCTTGGCCCGAAAGCGACGGACAAAGGACTCAATGTGGGCGATCTCCCGCTGCTGGCGCGCGAACAGGGCGGTCTGTTGGGCCAGACGCTCGGCTCGCTGCTGCTCGAAGGCTGAATAGCCGCCGCGATAGCTGACCAGGTTGTGCTGTTCAATGCTCAGGGTGCGTTCGCAAACGGCGTCGATGAAGTCACGGTCATGGGAAATCATCACCAGTGTGCCTTGATAACGGCGCAGCCAGCTCTCCAGCCAGAGCATGGTATCCAGGTCCAGGTGGTTGGTCGGCTCATCCAACAGCAGGACATCCGAGGGTGTCATCAACGCCCGGGCCAGATTGAGCCGGACGCGCCAGCCGCCGGAAAAATCGACAACGGGTTGTTCCAGGTCGTCGGTGGTGAAACCCAGACCCAACAGCAGTTGTTCCGCCCTGCGGGGTGCGCTGTAACCGTCGATGGCTTCCAGGGCCTGGTGCAGCTGTGCGGCCCGCTCGAAATCCTCCGCGCTCTCCGCAGCGGCAACGTCGATGAGCAGTGCGGCTACTTCCCGGTCGCCGGCGACTACGAAGTCCCGGGTTGAGTCATTGCTGGCCACCAGTTCCTGGGCCATGTGGGCAATGCGCAGTCCCGACATGCCGCGGATCTGCCCCCGGTCAGCCCCCAATTCACCCTGCAACAGGGCAAACAGGCTGGATTTGCCGGTGCCATTGGCGCCGATCAACGCCAGCTTCTGGCCCGGTTGCAGCGTTGCCGACGCACCCTCGAACAGCAGGGTCGGACCCCGACGCAGGGCAATGTCCTCAAGGATGATCAAGGATTTGCGCCGCCTCCCGTTGCTGGGCCTGCCAGAGATCGGTATAGCGGCCCTGCTGGGCCAGCAATTGTTCATGGTTGCCCTGTTCGACCAGGCGTCCGTCTTCGAGCACCAATATCCGGTCAGCATCCACAATGGTGGACAGGCGATGGGCAATCACCAGCGCCGTGTGGTGGCCGGCAAGGGCCCTGAAGGCACCCATAACGGCCCGCTCCGATTCACTGTCCAGACTGGAAGTGGCCTCATCGAAAACCAGGATCGCCGCGTCCTTCAACACCGCCCGGGCAATGGCCACCCGTTGTCGCTCCCCTCCGGAGAGCTTCAGCCCGCGCTCACCGACCTGGGTTGCCAGTCCCTCGGGCAGCCGCGACACGAACTCCACAAGATGAGCCGCCGCCACCGCCGCCTCTACTTCTTCGTCGCTGGCGTCGGGTCTGCCGTAGCGAATATTTTCCAGCAGTGAATCGCTGAACAATACGCAGTCCTGGGGCACGATGGCGATGGCCCGTCGCAGGGACTGCTGCGTGACGTCCCGGATATCCTGCCCGTCGATCGCAATTGCACCCCCGGTGGGATCATAAAAGCGAAACAGCAGTTTCACGACGGTGGATTTGCCGGCACCACTGGCGCCCACCAGCGCCACGGTCTCCCCTCCCTGGATCCGGAATTGCAGTTCGCTCAATACCTGGCGCTCCTGGCCATAGCCAAAGTCGACCTGTTGGAATTCGATGGCCCCGGCTGCCACGGCCAGAGTGCCCGCATCGGGTTTATCCGTGACCGCGGGCTGCTGATCGAGAATCAGGAATAGCCGTTCTATGTTGGCCAGGGAAGCCTTGATCTCACGGTACACGAAGCCCAGGAAGCCCAGGGGAATGAACAACTGCAGCATGAACTGGTTGATCAGCACAAAGTCGCCCAGGGTCATGTTGCCGCCCTGTACCGACAGGGCCGCCATTCCCAACATCAGGGTTTGGCTGACGGCAATGATGACCGCCTGGCCACCATTCAATGCCAGCAGTGACAGCCGGTTCTTGCGCCGGGCCTGTTCCCACTGCTCCAGGGACTGGTCGTAGCGCTCGGCTTCGAAGTCCTCGTTGGTAAAATATTTGACGGTTTCATAATTGATGAGACTGTCCACCGCCCGGGTGTTGCTGTCCGAGTCAGCGGCGTTTACCTCCCGGATAAAGCGTGTGCGCCAGCGGGTCGCCCGAAAGGAGAAGGCGCCGTACAGGGCGACCGACAGCAGCACCACCAGGCTGTAGTTCACGCCGTAGTTGTAGAGCAGGATGCCCGTCACCATGGCGATCTCGAACAGGGTGGGGGCAATGTTGAAGATAAAAAACCGCATCAGGAAGCTGACGCCGTTGGTACCCCGTTCAATGTCCCGTGCCAGTCCCCCGGTGCGACGATTCAGGTGGTAGGCGAGGTCCAGACTGTGAATGTGTTTGAACACGGCCAGGCCCAGGCGGTGCATGGCCCGTTCGGTCACCCGGCCGAACAGGGTATCCCTGAGCTCGGCAAACAGGGTGTTGGCGAAGCGCGCCGTACCGTAGGCCACCACCATCAGCAGAATCAATGCGGCGGGCGCGGGTACCGGGGTTTGGTTCAGGCTGTCCACCAGCCCCTTGAGCAGAAACGGAATCAGCAGCAGGCCACCCTTCGCCAGCAGCAGGCAGCCCAGGGCCAGGGCAACCCGGCCGCTGTTTTCCGCCAACGTCGGGGCAATCTGTCGCCAGAGTTTTGCCAGCAGCAGGCGGCTGCTCTCATTGGGCGTGTCATTGCTTTGCAGGCTGTGCATGGTGGTTGGGGCGAGCTCTGGGTCAGGCGGCTGGGCCCATGGTATCCGGATGGCTGGGGGTGCAGTACTCTACCCCAGTGGGCGCACAGTACCCAATTGCGTTCCTGTCTACTCGCCACTGACATGAGGAATCCCTAGGCATGGGCTTTATCAGCGACAACGTCACCCTGGACGACCCGGCATTCATCCACGAGAGCGCCTGGCTGTATGGCAAGGTGTATGTGGGCCCCGGGGCCTCGATCTGGCCCAACGTGGTCACCCGGGCAGAGTTTCTGGAGATACGCATTGGTGCCCGAACCAACATCCAGGACTTTGTCATGATCCATGTCGGCGCCATGACGCCGACCATCGTGGGCGAGGATTGCTCCATAACCCACCACGCCATATTGCACGGCTGTGACATCGGTGATCGCTGTCTGATCGGTATCAACGCCACCATCATGGATGGCGCCAAGATCGGCGCCAATTCCATTGTGGCCGGTAACAGTATCGTGCGTGAAAACAGCGAGTTTCCCGAGAATTCCATTATTGCCGGGGTGCCGGCCAAAGTGGTGGGCACCCGGGATAACGGCACAGCCAACACCATCAATGCCGCCATGTACCAACGCTTTGCGGCGGCCTATGCCGAGGGTCGCGATCGTCTGGAAGACAGTGAAATTGCCGAGGTGATGGCGCTGTATCGCCAGGACGGATAGCGGGTGTTCAGGTCGCCGTCTCGGTACTGCCCTGCCAGCGCCGCAGCTGCTGCCATGACAGCAGCCAGACCAGCCCTGAAAACAGCATCATAAGCAGCACCATGCCCCGCCATGCGCCGATGTCATAGACCATGGTGCCGGCCCAGCTGCCAATGCCGGCACCGGTAAACATCATGCACACATACAGGCTCATCAGGCGGGTTCGAATGTCAGGGAGTTCCTGCAGGCCGGTCATGCGCCCGGTGACATCGATGATGGGCCCGACCACACTCATGATCGCCAGGGGCGGCAGCAGATAGATCCAGTTGGTTTCAGCGGTCCAGAGCAGCAGCACCGCGCCAAACTGACAACTGGACATCAGCAGCCGCGCTTTTTCGGCCCCGGTTCGGTCTGCCCACTGGCCCAGGCGGGTGGTCGTGACCAGGCCAATGGCAGAGAAGGCGGTCAGGTAGCCCACAAGGTCAGAGCCGTGCCCCAGGACATCACCGGTAAGGTGCAGGCTGATGCCCAGCCACAGGGCTATGAAGCCCGCGAAGTTCATGCCCTGGATAAGTCCGGACACCATCAGCCGGGGATGGCAGCTGGCCAGGGTCAGCATCGAGCTGAGCAGCTGCAGGTAGCTTGGCTTGTTCTCGGGCATCGCCTCTTTCACCATGAAACGCGGCAGGGCTATCGCCGCAGCCGTCATCAACGCTGCGGCCAGCCAATAGACAAGACGCCAGTCGGCATATTCCCCGATGACGCCGGCGGCCAGCCTGGATACCTGCACACCTGCAATGACGCCGGTGGTCAGTAATGCTGTGGCATAGCCCAGCCGGGAGGGTGCCACCCGCCGGGAGGCGTAGGCGGGTAGCAGGTAGGGCGTGACGGTAAAGAATCCCAGGATTGTCGATGCCGCAACAAACAGGGCGAAGTTGCCGGTGACGGCCATGGTAGCCAGGGCTGCCACCTGCACCGACAGGCAAAGTGTTACCAGTGACCGGTTGTTGACCCGATCACCCAGGGGTAACAGCAACAGGACGCCCAGTGCCAGGGCAATCTGGTTCATTGCGGGAACAATGCCGATCAGGCCGTCGCTGACCCCGAACTCCCGGGCTACATCACCGATAATGGGGTGGATGTAATAGGCATTGGCGGTCACGATGGCGGAGGCCAAGGCCAGTACAATGATTTCTCTGTCACCCACCAAAGGGACTTACTCCGTGAAAGGACTCGGCCTGTTGTTACTGTGTGTCTCCTTCGCTGCCGTTGTAGCCCGGGCTTCCAGCCCGTTGGTCCACGAGGAGATGTGGCAGGGGCTGAGTATATCCCTTCACAGCGCCAACTCGGGGTCGATCAACCCGGTGCATTTTTCTGCCCGGATCGATGGGGACGCCATTCTGGATACCGTGGTCTCCGTTGAGGGCATCGTCACGGCAGTGGAGGTTACGGATCTGGACCAGGACGGCTTCCCGGAGGTCTACGCCTTTGTGGCTTCAGTGGGCAGCGGTTCCTACGGTTCGATTGTTGCCTTCGCATCCAACCGCAATCGCTCGATGACGCCGGTGCATCAGCTGCCGGTGGCGGAAGGGTCTTCGGCATTGCAGGGTTACATGGGGCACGATCGATTCCGGGTACTGCCCCGCAGCATTGAGCGCAGTTTTCCTGTCTATCTGCCAGGGGACACCAACGCCAGTCCCAGCGGCGGACGGCGCCGGCTGGAGTATGAACTGGTCGCCGGCGAGACCGGTTGGCTACTGCAGCTCCGTTATTGAGAAAGTATCGGCCAGTTGCTCACAGGCCGTCGGCAGTGCCCGGTGGGCGGGAGGAACAGGGGTAGTGTTCGCAAGATGCTGCCCTTGGGCTGGCAGCCAGCCCGGTGCCACCCACTGTTTAGTCGCTGCCAGGGAGTTTTGTGTGGTAGCGGGTCAGTAGCCGGTCAAGCTGGTCGGCAAAGGCCTTGCGATCGGTTTGGGACAGGGGCGGTGGGCCACCGGTCCGCTCCCCGGTGGCGCGCATGGTTTCCATGAAGTCCCGCATCTGCAGACGCTGTTTTATGTTGGCCTCGGTGTAGCGCTCGCCCCGGGGCGTCAGGGCGTGGGCGCCCTTGGCCAGGACTTCGGAGGCGAGGGGTATATCGGCGGTGATGACCAGGTCGTTGGTCTGGGCGCGCCGCACGATTTCGTCGTCCGCCTGGTCAAAGCCCTGGGGTACCTGGAAGGAACTCAACCAGGGCGAGGCCGGCAGATTGACCGGCTGGTTGGCGACGAACAGCACCGGGATGCCCCGTTTCATCCCCGCCCGGCATACAATGTCCCTGATGGTGCCCGGGCAGGCGTCGGCATCGACTAGAATATTCATGCCCGGTCTCCTCGTTGCGTTCAGTACATTGGTAACGGGTGGCAGATCACCCATCAATAGATTCGGAGTATCGCCATGGCGTTGGTTCAGTATGAAGAGCAGGACAGCTTTGTCCAGATAACCCTGGATGATGGCAAGGCCAATGCCCTGTCTTTCCAGATGGCGGACGAATTGGATAGCGCCCTGGACCAGGCCCTGGCGTCGGGCAAGGTGACGGTGCTGGCGGGACGCCCCGGTAAATTCTCGGCCGGTTTCGATCTGAGTGTGATGGGGCAGCCCGGGGAAAATGCCTTGAAGCTGTTGCGCCGGGGTGCCGACATCGCGGGCCGTGTGGCTCAGAGTGAGGTACCGGTGGTTGCCGCCGTCACCGGCCACGCCCTGGCCATGGGGGCCTTGATGTGCCTGGCGGCGGATTACCGCATCGGGGTCAGGGGCAATTTCAAACTGGGGCTGAACGAGGTCGCCATCGGCATGACCTTACCCTGGTTTGGCATCGAACTGGCCCAGGAACGGGTGGTGGAAGCCCATCGCCATCAGGTGGTGTCCCTGGCACGCATTTACGACCCCGATGGGGCGGTGGAGGCAGGTATCCTCGACCGTTGCTGCGAACCGGACGCCTTTATGGCCGAAGTTGCCGCCGCCGCAGAGATGTTCTCGAAGCTGGACATGCCGTCTTTTGTCGGCACCAAGACCCGCTTGCGGGAGGGGTTTGCAAACCGCTGGCAAGCGGCTATGGCCAGGGACTTTGGCTGAGCCGCTGCTGACAGGGTGGCTGTGACGGGCGGTCGCTACCTTTAGTTGCGGGCGGCCGCCAGTTCGTTTGCCAGCTTCATCTGCTGGCGGGTGGCCGCGAACACACTCAGGTCATTCGAGGTGCTGCCGGTCTCACCCAGGATATAGAGTTGCTGGTAGTACCAGTACTGCACGGCGAATGTCGCCAGGGTCTTGACCAGGTTGAGCTTTTCCAGGGGTTTGAGCCAGCGGGGTAACAGCGACAGGCTGTCCTCGTAGCGAGGTAACTCCTGGGTACCCGACAGCAACCGTTTCGGCGCATCGGTCATGACGCACATGGGACGGCCGATACCAATGACATCAGCCGAGCCGCTCTCCAGGGCATTTTCCATGGCGTCCCTGCGGCGCAGGCCACCGGTGACCATCAGCGGCATGGTGAGTTCCTTACGCATGGCCTGGGCGAAGTCCACAAAATAAGCTTCCCGGGCCCGGGTCGACTGGGCGATGGCCTGGTTTTCAACCGGCTCTATGCCCTCGACATTGAGCAGGCGCGGTTGCTCGTAGGTGCCACCGGAAATCTCCAGTAAGTCCACCCCGGCTGCCTCCAGCCACTTGGCAACCTGCAGGCTCTCGGTGAAATCGAAACCGCCTCGCTGGAAGTCGGCGCTGTTGAGTTTCACGCCAATAGGGAATTCGGGTCCAACGGCCGTCCGCACGGCTGCCACCGAGTCCAGCAGCAGCCGGGCGCGATTTTCCAGACTGCCACCCCACTGGTCAGTGCGCTGGTTACTGCGCGGACTCAGGAACTGGGACAGCAGATAGCCATGGGCACTGTGCAACTGCACGCCAGTGAAACCAGCCTCCTTCAGCACCCGGGCGCAGCGGGCAAAGCCGGTGACCACCCCGGCGATATCCTCTGCCGTCATCGCAACCGGCTCGCCAAATTGGCCTCCCGGCAAACCCAGCTTCACCGCCGACGGGGCCTTGGGATGGGGGTTAATGATTTTCTGGCACTGGCGGCCCGCGTGGCTTATCTGGGCCCAGAAATGATTACCGGCGCGGGTGCCGGCCTCGGCCCAGGCCCGCAATGCGGTCCGTGTGCTGTCATCGGGTTCGGCGTCCACCACTACATTACCCGGCCGCTCCAGGTGGTCCCGGTCGATCTGGACATTGCCCGACAGCAGCAGCCCCGCGCCGCCATCACTCCAGATGCCGTACAGGCGGTTCAACGCCGCACCGGGTATTCCGTCTGCGCCTGCCAGACCCTCTGTCATGGCGGCTTTGCAAAGTCGATTGCTCAGCACCGCACCGCAGGGCAGGGTCAGTGGTTGTTCAATCATCGGGTTACTCCATGAAAATTAACGCCGGCTGCACCGGTATCGGGCGAGGGACCTTGCTCGCGACCCCGGGGGGCCGCGCCACCGCAAGCCTCAGGGTTCCCCTGCGGTCGGCGCAATGCGATAAAAAGCGCCCTCGTCAGTCACAGCTGCAATGCTGCCGTCGGCGAGCACGCGCACGTCCCGGACCCGGCCCGTCACTTCGGGAAAGGGCTCGCTCTGGCTAAAACCCTGGCCGTCCGGTGCCAGGCGGTAAAGTTTCTCGTCCTTGAGGGCGCCGATTAGCAGGGAGCCCTGCCAGCCGGCAAAGCCGTCTCCCCGGTAGATGGCCAGACCCGAGGTTGCGATGCTGGGAACCCAGTAAGTGACCGGCTGCTCCATCCCTTCGGCTTCGGTATAGGGTGAAATGATGGCACCCGAGTAGTCCACGCCATAGGTAATGGCAGGCCAACCGTAGTTGTTGCCAGCCTCTATCCGGTTCAGTTCATCGCCGCCCTTGGGGCCGTGTTCGGTCATCCAGATCGTGCCGTCTGTGTCGTCCACAGCCAGACCCTGGGAATGTCTGTGGCCATAGCTGTACACCCTGGGGGCGGCGTCGGGGAACGGGTTGTCGGGGGGTGGCGAACCATCGCTGCGGATGCGCAGTAGTTTACCCAGCTCACTGTCCAGGCTCTGGGCCTGCTCCCGGTATTCAAAGCCTTCACCGACGCTGACCAACAGGGTGCCGTCAGGGAGGAAAGCCAGTTTGCCGCCGTAATGGGCGGCCTTTTTCTTATCCGGCTCGACCTCAAGGATGGTTTCCATTTGCACCAGCTGCCCATCATCAAGCTGGGCCCGAACCACCGTGGTGCGATTGGCGTCGGCATCGCCCCCGGCATAGGACAGGTAGAGCAACTTGTTCATGGCAAAGCCGGGATCCAACACCACCTCCAGCAAGCCGCCCTGGCTCTTGAAGTACACCGGTGGCACACCGGCAATCGACGTGCTTTCACCAGCGTCAGAAATGTGCAGCAGCTGTCCGGATTTTTCCGTGACCAGAAATCCAGCGCCGTCGGGAAGCTGGGCGATTGACCAAGGCTTATCGAGTCCGGAGGCGATGGTCGTCACCTGATAGCCAGCAGCCACTACTGGCAGCGAGGCTGAGAGCAATAGCCCAGTGATCAGGTTTTTGACGAGGGACGAATTGGAGGGCATGGTGCGTTCTCTGGTATCTGGATGCGCCCCACTATAACCTCTTCCCGGTGCCCCGTTGCACTGTTGTCAATAAGGAGCCCCTGTGCGCGCTATCGCTGCTTACTTTCCCGCTACGCTGGTGACCTATTTGCTGGGCAGTTTGCTGTCGACCCTGATCATTATGGCGGGCCTAGCCGACCTCGGTATGCCGGTCACGTTCGGGGACGTGGTGTCAGCTGTCCTGTTTGACTGGCTGGGTCTGCTGGGTGCTTATCTACCCCTGGTCGCCCTGTCATTGTTGATTGCCCTACCTGTCGCCGCCCAGCTGTACCGGCGTCTGGGGCTACCCCGCACCGCGACCTATGTCCTTGCCGGCTTCGTCGCCCTGGTCGCCCTGCACCTGATTATGGAGGCGACCCTGGGCCTGATCGGTTTTGCTGCAGTCAGGTCCACCTTTGGCCTGCTACTGCAGGGCCTGGCTGGGGCAATGGGAGGCTGGTGCTTCGTTCTGTTCTGCAGGGTTCGGGGATGACAGAGCCGGAACTGTTCCAGGAGGGAATTGCCGCCCTGCAGGCGGGCCGGGGTCGTGAGGCCCGTTCGATTTTCCAGCAGGCGGTTGACGCTGACATCGCCACGGCCCGTTGCTGGCTGGGCCTGGCACTGGCTGCGCTGGTTGACGCTGATGTTCCCGCCGCGGAGGTCGCCGTAGACGCCGTACTTCGGGAAGAACCCCACAACATGCGCGCCCTGATCATCAAGGGCGACATCATGTTGGGCAAAGATGATTTCCAGGGCGCCAGCGCCCACTACAACCTGGTGCTGCGCCTTGCGGCGACCCTGCCCGAGGTCCCCAAGCAACTGGCATCGGATTTGGGGCGCATCCAGAGTCGCCTGCAACAACTGGGCGGTATTTTCCAGCAACACCTCAACGACCGCCTTGCCGCGGCAGGGTACAAAAGGGAGCAGGCTTCTCCCCGCTTCAACCAGTCCCTGGACCTGCTGCTGGGCAAGGAACAGCGCGCGGATCCGGGGCAGACCTATCCCCAGGCCCCCCACGTGTTCTTCATGGCTGACATGGGTTACTACACCTATTTTCCCAAGGAGCAGCTGCCCTGGATGAGGGATCTCGAGGGACACACCGACCTCATTGAAGGCGAATTGCAGAGCCTGTTGAGCCGCCACGCCGACCGATTTTCCCCTTATGTGCACAGTGGGCTGGACAGGCCCCAGGGGTCAGAGACCGCGCTGCTTGATAGCGACGACTGGACCTCGGCTTTCCTCTGGCAGGACAGCCTGGCCCAGGAGGACATTATGGCGTCCTGCCCCGAGACAAAGCGGTTGATGGAGGACCTGCCACTCACCCGTGTCAACGGCTTAGCGCCCTCGGTGCTGTTTTCCAAGCTCAACCCGGGGGCGCGTATTGAGCCCCACACCGGCATGCTCAACTGTCGGTTTATTTGCCACCTGCCGCTGACAGTGCCCGAGGGCTGCGGCTTGCGGGTTGGGGCAGATACCCGTGAGGCCCGCCGGGGTGAGGGCTGGGCCTTTGATGACAGTGTCAGTCATGAAGCCTGGAACAATGGCAGTAGCCCGAGAACCATCCTGTTGTTCGATGTCTGGCGGCCGGAGCTGGACGCCTCGGAAAGGCATCTGATCACCACCATACTTGAGGCTGTATCGGGTTTCGGTAAAGTGGCATAGTCTTCGCAGTCTGGAACCGAGGCCCGTTGCCCCAAACAGACAACTGATCTGCCTTATTAGGATTGTTGACTCGATAAAGGGATGAAAATAACAAGGTGTCCCATGGCTTCAAACGATCGCTGCCCACGGGCGGGTAACTACCATCAGCTGATACTTGTTGGCTTGTTGTCACTGTTCGTAAATCCTGTGCAGGCCGACTGGGTGGCCGGTGTCACCAGTGACGTCGATACACACGGGGTGGGCGGTGTGGTCGAGTATCACTGGCGGGACTTTGCAACGGTTGGCGGGTTATCGGGCAATATTGCGGTGGCCGGTCGCATCGATGGCGACGGTGACGCCTTTGCGGGAGCAGGTGTGGCGGGCCGCTATCGATTTGACGGCGGGTTCTTTATAGAGGGTAGTTTTATGCCCGGGCTGTACCGCGACGGCGACACCGATTTGGGGGGCGCGTTGCATTTCCGATCCCTGCTCGGCGCGGGTTATGAGATCAACGACGATTTCTCAATCTCCCTGTCCTATGACCATATGTCCAACGGCAGCACCCAAAGCGACAACCCCGGTTCCGATGCGGTGATGCTGCGTTTCATTATCCGGTAACGGCCCGTGTCTACGGATAACCCGGTGACCGCGCAGCAACCCCTGGCAGGAGTCGAGGTGGTTGAACTGTCCACCATGGTCACCTGTTCACTGGCGGCGATGACGCTCCGTTCCCAGGGCGCCCGGGTCATCAAGGTGGAACCGGTCAGGATCGGTGACCCCATGCGCATGCTGGGCAGTCAGAAGGCCGGAACCTCGGCGCTGTTTCACAATTGCAACAGGGGCAAGCGCTCCCTGGCGATTAACCTCAAGCACGAGTCGGGTGTCGAGGCGGTACGTCGTCTGGCGACCCGGGCCGATGTGTTGCTCAACAACTATCGCCCCGGGGTTATGGACCAACTCGGCCTGGGCAGCGACGCCCTGCGCGAACTTAACCCGGGACTGATCAATGTCTCGGTGACCGGTTTCGGCACCCGGGGGCCCCTGCACGATCGTCCCGCCTATGATCATGTGATCCAGGGCATTGCGGGCATTACCGGGTTGCAAGGAGGCGATGACGAATTTGAGTTCGTGCGCATGCTGATGTGCGACAAGGTGACTGCCTACACCACCGCCCAGGCCGTCACCGCAGCCCTGTTGGCCCGGCACAGTACCGGCGAGGGACAGCATATTGATATCTCCATGCTGCACGCCTGCCTGGCTTTCATGTGGCCGGACGGCATGATGCACCGAACCCTCCACGATGACGACGTGCTGCATATGCCGCCCATTTCAGAGAGCTACCAGACCATCCAGGCCCGGGATGGGGCGATAGCAGCGTCGATTCTGCAAGATAAGCACTGGCAGGCGGTGTTGGATCTGGTGGGCCGTGAAGAACTCAGGACCGACCCCCGGTTTGCCACCCTGGCCAGCCGGTTCATGAATCTGGAGGCCTTCTCCGCGGTGCTGAAAGATGGCATGTGCCACCTGACGGTTGCGGAGATCATGACCGCCTTCGAGGCGGCAGACATTCCCAGTGCCCCCTGTGAATCCCGGGACAGCGTTACCCAAAACGAACAGATAGACGCTTTGGCTGTCCTCGAGACCTATGTCACCGAGAATCTGGGCAGGCTGACGGCGCCCAGGCCACCGGTGCAGTTTGACGGTGCTGCAACGTCTTTGGCGGAGCCGTCGCCAGGTCTGGGACAACACAGCAGGGAAGTCATGATGGAACTCGGCTTCACCACCGAGCAGGTAGATGAGCTGCTGGCTGCGGGCAAGTTGGGTGTCAGTTGAGGGCTCTGGGGTCGGCCGACGTCGTGGGCGGATGTGGCGGCGCATCCCCTCCCTGTGCCCGGCCAGCCAATCCAGACCGACAGGATCGAGTACCTAGACCGTGACGGCCTTTTATGAATTCAGCGGGCTCGATGGCGTGACCTTCGGTCACGGCACAGACCCCGTCGGCAAGACCGGCGTCACAGTGCTACGTTTCGATGACGGGGCGGTGGCCGCGGTGGATGTGCGGGGTGCGGCCCCGGGCACCCGGGAAACCGATCTGCTAAAGCCCGAAAATCTCATTGATCGGGTCCATGCCATCGTACTGGCGGGGGGCAGTGTCTGGGGTCTGGATGCCATGAGCGGCGTGGTCCGGGCCTTGGAGTCAGCCGACGTGGGTTTTGCCACCGGCGTTGCCCGAGTGCCTATTGTCACCGGGGCCGTGCTGTATGACCTCGCGGTCGGGGCTGCGGATGCCCGACCCGATTTCGAGATGGGACGTGTCGCCGCCGAGGCGGCCCGGCCCGGGGGTATTGAGACAGGGGCTGTGGGAGCCGGCGTTGGCGCCACCCTGGGCAAGCTCTACGGTGCTCAATACGCTTCCCCGGCGGGTTTGGGAGCACACTGCATCGAACTGAACAGCGGCCACTGTGTGGCCGCGGTGGTGGCGGTTAATCCCTACGGGGAGGTTTACGGTGCCGATGGCGCGGCGATTGGGGTCAGCACGGCGCCGGCAAGTGTCAGAGCGTCCGGTGCCTATGCTGGAACAGGGCCCATGCCGGGGACCCACCCCACCCTTGGGGCGGTGCTGACCAACGCCACCCTGACCAAAAGCGAAGCGCTGAAGATATCCCAGATGGCCCACGATGGACTGGCCCGGGCCGTTCGTCCCGCCCACACCCTGTACGATGGCGACACGCTGTTTACCGCGGCGACCTGCAAGCTCGGGGCCGTGGACGTCAATCGCCTGGGTATGCTCGCGGCCGATGCCGTTGAACAGGCGATTCGCGCGGCGTTACCCCGACCCGTGACCTGAAAATGAGCGGGCTGGGGCCCAAGCCAGGGCCGGCCCCTCCAGGAATCGATGCAGTAGCATCTGGCCGTTCCCCGCCCCACGGACACAATCTCGCCGGCACGCCTTGGGCTACACTTCCAGGCTCCAAACCACCAATGGGAGTGAAGCTCCATGGATATCCTGACGACCCAGGACGGCCCGATCCGAACCCTGACCCTGAACCGGCCCGAACGGCGCAACCCCATCACCGATCTGGCCATGGTCAATGCCTTGGTCGGTGCCTTGGAGGAGGCTGACGCCGATGGCTCGGTGCGGGCCGTCATCCTGACCGGTGCTGGCAGGGCGTTCTGTTCCGGGGGCGACCTGAGGCAGATGCAGCCGGGCCCGGACAGCTTGATTGGAGATTCACCCGAGGCGACCCGTGATAACTACCGCCAGGGCATCCAGCGTATCCCGCTGGCGATGGAGGCGCTGGGGGTGCCGGTGATCGCAGCCATCAACGGGGCGGCTATCGGCGCGGGCTGCGACCTGACTTGCATGTGCGACATCCGTATCGCCTCCCATGAGGCCCGTTTCGCAGAGAGCTTTGTCAAACTGGGGTTGATTCCCGGTGATGGTGGCGCCTGGTTGTTGCCGCGGATCGTCGGATTTTCCCGGGCGACGGAGATGGCGCTGACCGGAGAGATGATTGACGCCGAAACCGCGCTGCAGTGGGGCCTGGTGTCCCGGGTGGTTGATGGGGCGGAGCTGCTGCCCACCTGTCACGCCCTGGCGATGAAAATTGCTGCCAATCCACCGTCGGCGGTGAGCCGCGCCAAAAAAATGCTGCGCCAGGCCGGGGGCCAGTCCCTGGCAGAGGCCCTGGATACCGCGTCGGTACAACAGGGATTTGCCCACCAGACCCGGGATCATCGGGAGGCGGTGGCGGCTTTTCTGGAGAAGCGCGAGCCCCGCTTTACCGGGGAATAACGGGCCCGGGGTCGGTGGGGCCACTGTCGCAGCTGCCGCCGGCGCAAATGGGGTGATCCGCTGCCTGAACCTTCGTCCTACAGCACAGACAGCGCCGCCAGCAAAACAAAGAACCAGAGCGCCAGCAGTCCACTCCAGCGCCGCTGGGATGGCGCCAGCGACGGCAGGTCTGTCGCGTCGGTGACGCCCTCATGGCTGGCCGATGGCAGCCGGCCAGGCATCAGTCGCTGGCAGGCTCCGGCCGCGATGACGGCGACGGCAAAGCCTATCGGGTTCCACCACAGCCACGACAGGTCGGGTAGGTAAAGCCAGCACAGGCCGTTGCACAGCATGCCCAGCAACAGACCGGTAATAGCCCCCGTGCCAGAGATGCTTCGGCTACAAAAGCCGAGCACGAACACCGCCAACACGGGGCCATTGGCGAGGGAGCCAATTTTATTGATGGCTTCAAGAACAGTGGGGGCGATGTCACCAACGAAAAAGGACATTCCGACCGTGATGCCACCCCAGCCCGCGGTCACAGCCCGCGACCACCAGATATCCTGGTGCTCTGGCCACTCGTTCTTGCGCAGGGGTCGAATAAAGTCCTCCATGGTCGAGGCTGACAGGGAATTAATGACCGAATCCAGTGATGACATGGCGGCGGCGAAAAGTGCCACCAGTCCCAGACCCACCACACCTGCAGGAAGACTGGACATCATGTAGACCGGTACCGCCAGGTTCACCTCGGGCCCGGTTTCGGTTGCAGGCAGTTGGCCCAGAAACCCGGGGTTATTGAGGGCGTAGACGCCGATACCAACGCCCACTGCGCAGTACAGGGCCACCAATGGAAAACGCAGCAGGCCATTGATGAACAGGGCCCGGTTGGTTTCCCGGGCGTTTTCGGTGCACAGCATGCGCTGTACCTGACTCTGGTCACAGCCGTAGTAAGAGACGTACAAAAACAGGCCCCCCAGTAGCATTGGCCAGAAGCCAAAGGTTTGGCCATCCGCAATGCCCAGCCCGCCGAAATCCAGTGCCCGACGGCGCTCTGGCTGAAAGCTGTCGAGTAGCGCCGCGGCGCCTCCGGCATCCACCACCAGTGTGTACAGCACCAGTGCCAATACCGCGGTGAGGATCAGCAGTTGTAGTACGTCGCTGTAGATGACGCCCCGGATACCGCCCATGCAGTCATACAGGACCGTAAAGGCCCCCAGCAGCAGCACCGATGTAACAAAGCCCAGTCCGGTAATCAGGTCGATCACCAGTGCTACGCCATAAACCGTGACCGCAGTGGCAAACGCCCGCACAAACAAAAACAAGCCGCTGAGCACCCGCCGGGTCCTGGTGTCGAACCGTTGTTCCAGGAAGCCATAAATCGACAGCAGTTGCAGACTGTGGAATCGGGGCAGGATGAACAGCATCAGCACGATCATGGCCAGGGGCACGGCGAGTTCATACTGAAGCCAGACCAGGCCGCCGCCGGCAGCAAAAGCAACAAAGGCGGGGGCGCCCAGAATACTGTTGGTTGAGCATTGGGTCGCCATGACCGACAGGGCTACGGGCCAGGCCCCGATCCGGCGGCCTGCGACAAAATAGTCGATACGATCATGCTGGCTGCGGGCCAACCAAAACGCCAGGCCAAGGATGGCGCAGAGATAGCCGCCGATGACCAGCCAGTCCAGGGTTGCCAAAGTGTGGGTGTGTTCGGACATGCTTACTCGTCAACAGCTAGGGGTCAGGAGGGGCCTGTCCCTGTTATAGCGCAGCCCGGCGATGTCATGCAGCCACCAGGTCAACTGCCCCCTGCTCGTGGGTGGTCAGGGCTGCAGCGCCTGCTCCAGCCGGGTGTATTGGATCTCCAGTGCGCCCCGACGGGCGTCTACAAAGTCCGGCCCGGCCTGTGCGAAATGGTCCCGGGCAGCAGTGGTCAGGTTGTCGGCAGGTGCCTCGGCAAGCTCGTCAGCATCGCCGACCCGGGTGACCACGTGGGCTTTTTCCATATCCCTGTATAGGGTGGCGAAGTTATCCGTGTGCGGGCCGGTGAGCACGGGTTTGCCGAATACCAGCGCTTCCAGGGGATTGTGCCCGCCGTGGGGTACCAGGCTGCCGCCAATGAAAACCACCGAGGCCAGGCCGGTGAACGCGGCCAGTTCGCCCAGGGTATCGATGAGCAGGACTTCCGTTTCGTCACTGATGCTCTCTCCGGATGATCGGGTGATCGTCGGCAGTCCTGCCGCTTGCAGCAGTTCCAATATTTCCCCTGACCGGGACGGATGTCGCGGCGCCAACCACAGCACGCAGTTGGGCAGTCGCTGCCTGAGTGCCTTGAAGGCTTCGATGACACTGGCATCTTCGCCAGTGTGGGTACTGGCAGCCAGGAAAACGGGTCGGCCAGATAGCCGGGTGCCCAGGTCCAGTGCCAGGGCATCCCGCTGGCCTTCCAGGGCGCCGATCGCAATATCAAACTTCAGGGTGCCCGCTACCGAGACCTTTCTGGCATCGGCACCCAGCCACCGGAATCGACGGGCGTCGGCGGCGTGCTGGCAGGCTATATGGTCGAGCTCAGCAATGCTGTTCCTGGCCAGGGAGCCCAGGCGGGCATAGCGGCGCAGGGACCGTGCCGAGAGTCTGGCGTTGAGTAACAGGGTTTTGATGCCCCGGCCCCGGCACTGGTTAATCAGTTGCGGCCACAACTCGGTTTCCACCAGCACCAGTACGGCGGGTCGCCAGTGGTTAAGGCATCGGGCTACGGCGCCAGGGCTGTCCAGCGGTAGCCACGCCTGCTCAACCCGTTCTCCAAACAGGCGTCGCACCTGCTCCGCTCCGGTTGGGGTGGTGGATGTCACCAGGACGGCGAGGTCTGGACGGCGGGCCAACAGTGTTTCAATCAGGGGCGCAATGGCGAGTGTCTCGCCGACACTGACCGCG
>JAAXJC010000201.1:7433-17593 GCA_012270045.1 Luminiphilus sp. | reverse complement strand
ACCCAACCCATGCAGGTCTTTACCGAAGGCCTGAAGTTTTGGCTGTGGTGTGGAACCCCCCTCCTGTGCGTGATCGCCCTGCCCTATTTTCAGGAGTTTTTCTGGAGCGGCGCCACGATAGTGCTGCAGGAGTTAACCACCAATCTGTTTGTATTGGCGCTGTTTTCTGTTTGCTTCTATGGGCAGTCAATCCGAAAACGCCTGGCGGCCCTCAACAGACGTCAGGACCTGTCGGGCAAGCATTCCCTACGTTACAGCGCCGAACTCGGTGCCGGTGGTCTGGTGATCATCGCCAGCACCCTGTTCTTTGTCTCGGATCGCATTATCGACCACGACGCGGGTAACAGCCTGTTTTCTGAGGCGACCCGGATATACGGCTCACTGCACAACTATCGAACCCAGGACCGGGCGCTAGCCATTCATTATCGAGTAGCAGCAGCCATCGAGGCATCAACTGGAGATGTCCGGGATTTGAAGCAACCCATCGCTGAGATTTTAAAGTCTTTCCCGGCCGTATGCGCCTCAGTTTTCCGCCTCCGTAAAGCCAACTCGCAAACCATAGTTCCCACCTCCGACTGTGCCAGCGATCAGGTCAAACTGGCTGTGGAGCTGCTGTCCAAGCCAACGGTAGCGCAAGAATTTCTCCCCCAATTAGATGCACCGGAACAGCCCAGCGTATGGCCTGCGGTGCTGTCGCCTGAAAACTATGTACTGGTCACCTTTGTCGAGACTGACTCCATATCCTTCAAAGCACGAGAAGGCGGACTGCAGCTTAGCAAAGGGCCAGTGGTACGCAATCAACTCGGCATGGAAGCCATGTCGCAGGCGGACTATCTGAGCAAGATACAAATCGGACCATTGGATAATCCCTGGACCAAAAACAACGCCGAGTACATAAAAATTCCTGAGAACGAGGGCAAGCATTTCTTTTCGGACCGGCTCAGCGAGGTATTTCATTACGAATTCCCCGCGAGGTTTGGGCCGGACCTAAACGTAACAGGCTTGAAAATCAGCTTTCCCGCTAATGAATTCGCAAAGGTACAGTTTCGGGAAGCAGGCGTGTTTCTCTCTATTGTGGTGGCCGTATTACTGATCTTGCTATTCTTCATACGATCCAGGGTCGCCAGTGAAATCACAGCCATTGAACACTACGGGGCACAGCTAGAGGCCTATCCCGCTCAGCCCACCGATTCATTGACTCATCCTGAACCCGAAACGGCAGAAGTTGATAATCTCGGACAGAACATCTCCCACCTACTGAAGAGTCTGGACGCTGCACATACAGAGCAGGCGGCAACGTTATTGAGTCTGGAGAGCCGGGCCCGCCAGCTTTCTGGCATGGTCGAGCAGAGTCGCGCCTTTCTTTTGATACTTACCCAGAAAGGTGAACTGGTCACCGAAAATAAGATTGCCAAATCCAAGGATGCAGCACCCCTGCGTCAAGCTGTGATCTCGGCGGTGAAAGCCCACTCGCGCGGCGAGGATCCCGACGATGACAGCCCCATAACCAGGGCAGCCCTGACATGGCTACAGTCAGGCGCAGCTAACTACTTTACCGAGGCCAAACTGGCAGCAGTCGATTCTGACGAACCCAAAACCTACACGTTGCAATTCGGCACCATAGAGGGACCGGAGACAACATACTCTGCGCGTATTGAGGATATCTCCGACCTGATTGCGACCAAGGAACAACTGGCGCATACATCCCGCCTGGCGGAGCTGGGTGAACTGGCCACGGGAGTGGCCCATGAGCTGAACCAGCCTCTGAACGCCATTCTCATGACCGCTTCAAATATCGGCGTTAATCTTGAGCGGGAGGAACTGACGGACTCGTATTTGAGCGGAAAATTGGACCGGATTGAGGGGCAGGTTCGAAGGGCCTCCAACATCGTCAACGACCTAAAGTCTTTTGCCCGGGCCGAAAAGCTCGAAAAATCGGCGGTCCCCGTGTCCTCCATTATCAATCACGCCGTCGAGCTGATAGCGGCGCAATTTGAGCTGGATAATGTAGAGATAGTGACGGTCGATGAAGCTGCAGATCTTAAAGTTTTGGCCAACCCACAGCAGATCGAGCAGGTCCTGCTCAACCTGTTCAACAACGCCCGCCACGTTATGCAGAAACAGGGCGGCGGCACATTAACCGTTACGGCAAGTCGTAAAGGTAAGCGAGCCAGCGTCACCGTTCGTGACACCGGCCCGGGTATAGACCCCAAACTGCGCGATAAGATATTTACGCCGTTTTTCACCACCAAAATGAGCCAGGGCGGCACCGGTCTGGGCCTATCGATCAGCTACCGCCTTATCAGGGATCACGGCGGCGACCTGAGACTGCTTGATTCAGGCCCCGGCGCTACCTTCGAGATTTTACTCCCCCTGCACACGGGCTGATCTGCCCCCAGCGCTGAGAGCGCCGTTAAGCGATGCCGGCAAATCGGGCAGACACGGGGAGCTTGTACGGTGGGCAGCTTGTGCAGTGGGACCCAGGAAAATAGTCCGCCACTACGCTGCCCGAGAAGGATTCCCCATACCGTCTGCAGGCGCACTGCGATACCAGGGTCCGTAGGACACGGACTGGGCTATCGGGCCAAGTAGCAAACAGGGCTGACGCTGGCTGATCGCCAGCGACTTCAGGGGTTAGAATCCCTAAAAAAGGGGAAAGCATGCTCAAAAAAATCGGCGTGGCCACGCCAAAGTAGCCCTCTTTTTTACTGGCATAGAGACTGCCAAATTTAATGATTTTTGGCAAAATCACGGTAGGATAACGCTGACGCCAAGCCGTCAGGAAGCTGGCGCAACAGAACACAACTTTAGCTGTCTGTGGGGGCGAACGAGGAATGATTTGTTCTACATACAAATTGCCTGGCTAACCCCGATTAAACCCCGCCCCGCAGCGAACTAGAAAAGGGCTATGACGCTATGAAGAAACTATTGCTACTGATTATGGGTCTGGCCGTTCTCGCCCTCGCGGCCCGGTTTCTGAGCACTGTCCCCGCCATACAGGATCGACTGGTGGCCCGTGGCACGGCCACCCTGGCCCAACAGGCCGCTACGCCCCTGCCCATCCCTGATGGCTTGAATATCTATGTCTGCGGCAGTGCCTCACCCCTGGGGATGGGGCAAGCCCAAGCGTGTATTGCCGTGGTGACGCCCGAGCATTTTTATTTGATCGACTCGGGAGCAGGCTCCACAGAAAATCTCGGACGCTTGCGACTGCCCATGGCACGTTTAGACGGACTGTTGCTGACCCACTTCCATTCGGACCACATTTCGGAAATCTATGAAGTTAACCTGGGATCATGGGTCGGCGGGCGAGAGCAGCCCATCACTGTAATGGGACCCCAAGGCGTTGGGGAAATTGTCGACGGCATCAACGCGACCTACAACCTGGACCGGATATACCGTGTCGGCCATCACGGCGCTGACTTGCTGGCCCCGGAGCTGGGCGTGTTACAACACCAAAGCCTGGCCGCTGGCCAGACCATTGAGGACGGCGAGCTCAGGATTACCGCCTATGCCGCCGAGCATCCGCCCATCGAACCCGCCCTCGGATACCGCATCGATTACCGCGGCCGCAGCGTGGTGGTTTCCGGTGATGGCAATGTCAACGCCGTCACTCGACAGATCGTGGACGGGGCGGATCTGCTGCTACACGACGCGCTGTCTCTTCCCTTTGTCACTACCCTGTCAAAATCTTTGGCGGACGCCGGCCAGACCCGTCAGGCCCAGATTGTGACCGATGTCATCGATTATCACGCCTCGACAGAGTCGCTGGTGGCGTTGGCGAATGAGACCAACGTGGGCATGGTGGCTTTTTATCACCTGGTACCCGTTCCACCCAACGCCATCGTCGCCGATATGTTCCTGCGCGGTGCGCCCGACAAGGTCACGATGACCGAAGATTTGATGTGGTTTGAACTACCGGCGGACAGCAAGGACATCGTGATCCACAAGCCCTGACCCACGCCCCTGCAAATGCCCAATGGCTACAACGCCGCTGGCGGTGGGTGACTCCCGGTTTATTCCGGTGGCATGCCCGACCCCTGGGTCAGAACGCAGCCTCGGACAGGGACATCAAATTGTCTGCGCCTGAGAGGATTCCCTGCTCGCAAACGTTGGTGCGGGGCAAAATGCGCTGGAAATAGAACCGTGCTGTAGCCAACTTGGCTTCGTAGAACTCTGCTTCCGAGGAGCCCCCGGCGATCGCCGCCTGGGCAGTGGCCACCGCCCTGGCCCAGAAGTAGGCCAGGCAGGCGTACCCGGAGAACATCAGGTAATCAACGGAAGCCGCACCCGCCTCGTCGGCATTTTCCATGGCCTTGGTGCCGATATGCAGGGTCAGGTCGCCCCATTTTTTGTTCAACGCCTGAAGCGGAATGACAAATTCCTGCATGGCTTCATCATCAGCATGGGCCTTGCAGAACTGGTGTACTTCCCGGGTGAAGTTCTTGAGTAATTCACCCCCCGAGCCCAGCACTTTGCGCCCGATGAAATCCAGCGCCTGGATACCCGTGGTGCCCTCATAGATCATGGCAATCCGGGCGTCACGAACGTTTTGCTCGACCCCCCACTCCTGAATGTAACCGTGCCCGCCAAAGCATTGCAGGGCGAGGTTAGCCGATTCAAAGCCTGTCTCGGTGAGAAAAGCCTTGGCGATGGGCGTCATAAACGACAGCATGTCCTCGGCCGCTTTGCGTTGCTCTGGATCCGCGGCGTGGTCAATGACATCTACAAATTTACCGGTGTAGCAGAGCATCATGCGGCCGCCTTCCAGCAGGGCCTTTTGGGTCAGCAGCATGCGCCGCACATCCGGGTGGACAATGATGGGGTCTGCCGGGCCATCGGGGTTCTTGGGGCCGGTTACCGAGCGCATCTGCAGCCGGTCCTTGGCGTAGGCCAGGGACTTCTGGTAGCCCAGTTCCATATGCCCGATGCCCTGCATGGCTGTGCCGATTCGGGCGGTGTTCATAAACGTGAACATCGCCTGCAAGCCCTGGTTGGGCTCCCCGAGCAGGTAGGCCTTCGCGTTATCAAAATTCATGACGCAGGTGGCATTCCCGTGGATACCCATCTTGTGTTCGATGGAGCCGCATCGAACGCCATTACGGTCGCCCAGGGAGCCGTCCTCCAGCACGTCGAATTTTGGAATGATGAACAGGGAGATGCCTTTGACCCCGACCGGTGCATCGGGCAGCCGTGCCAGCACGATGTGAACAATGTTTTCGGTCAGGTCGTGCTCGCCTGAAGAGATAAAGATTTTGGTCCCGGTGACGCTGTAGCTGCCGTCCGCGTTGGGCTCAGCTTTAGTGCGCAACAGGCCCAGATCGGTACCGCAGTGAGCCTCGGTCAGGCACATGGTGCCGGTCCAGCTACCCTCGACCAGCTTGGACAGGTAATGGCTCTTCTGGCTATCCGTACCGTGATGCTTGAGGGTGTTTACCGCGCCATGTGACAGCCCCGGGTACATGCCCCAGGCCCAGTTTGCCGTGCCGCGCATTTCCGCGAGTATCAGGGATAGGGATTCCGGGAGCCCCTGCCCACCGTAGGCCGGATCGTGCGCCAGGGCAGGCCAACCACCCTCCACATACTGTTGATAAGCCTCCCGAAAGCCCCCCGGGGTGGTGACCTCACCGTCATGCCACTGACATCCTTCCTGATCACCAACGGCGTTCAGGGGACTGAGGATATTGGAGCAGAACTTATCAAATTCGTTGAGAATGGCGTTGATGATTTCAGCGTTGACATCCCCGTAGCCGGGAAGGTCCTGGTAATGCCGGTCGTAGCCAAATAATTCGAATATATTGAACTGAAGATCCCGTATGGGGGCCTTGTAGTTATCCATGTTCCATCACCTCTACTGTTTTCGTCTTCCGTAACATGCACACAATATCTGCCACCCCTCCAGAAGCCAGGGCTGGAGACCTTTGCCGGTATGAGTCACCACCGTCAGATATGCCCTGGGTTCCTCTGAATCCTGTAGCAAGCAGGCCCGTGCACCCCCAAAACTACTTCCGCAGCCGTTACCACGGACTGCCTGCAGGGGTGGATCATATTCAGCCATGTGGGAGTCATGCCAGGGACTGACATGACGGACCCGTCGAGACAGGAAACACGCCCCCCACAACGGGTTTCCCACTGAAGCTGCCGGTGGATGAGGTTTACGGCCCCCGAGAGGCCCCCCTTTGGTTCCCGTAGCCCATCAAGACCAAGGGCTACCGCCAGCGGGGTTGATTGTACGCTATCTTCTACCTGAATTCTGCCAATCGAGTGGCGGTGTCGGTGATGCCCGCGTACTCGGCGTCCAGTTCTTTCTCCAGCCCTTGTTCGATGCCATCGCCCTGCTGACTGAGTCCGTAAAGGTCTTTCATGGCCGCCACCGCCGACCGTGAGTTGCCCGCTATTTGGGCAACGCAGGCGGCCACACGTTGTTCGAGGGCGTCATCGTCAGCCTCAGAGCCATTGGCGATGCCCATACGCGCCGCCTCAGCCCCCTTAAAAACCCTGGCCGTGTAGGACAACTCCTTTGCCATGCGAACTCCGACCGCCTGGGAAAGGGTCTGGGACATGCCCCAGGTGGGGCGTAAGCCGAATCGGGTATGGGTATCGCCAAACTTCGTTCCATCGGTGGTGAAGATAAAATCACAGTGCAAAGCAAGTTCCAGGGCTCCGGTAAAGCAGGCCCCGTGGACCTTGGCAATCACCGGTATCTGGGCATTGCGGATGGCCAGGTAAGCTTCCCGGGCGGGGCCATCAAACAGATCACCAATGCGCCCACAGGCCGGCTCTATATCCTGCAGCACCTTTAGGTCTACACCCGCTGAAAAGGCCCTGCCCTCCCCCTGCAGAATCACCGCGCAGATGCTGGCATCGGCACTGGCCAGGGTCACCAAGCTGGCAACACCTGTCAGCATTTCCGGATGCAGGGCATTCATGGCCTCAGGTCGATTAAAGCCAATGGTGAGCACACCGTTACTGACTCCGGTCAGCAACTTATCCGTGTCCGGTTGATAGTGTTGATCCATAGTGGGCCCCATGCCTTCGATTTTCGTCCAGCATACCCTGCCGGTAAGGCTGTTCTCCACAGAAGTTAGTGGAATAGGGGTACGCACCTCCACCGGTCAGCCTGGAAACAGTATTAGACCCGTCACCTCCTGCCCGGGGGGGCAACGGCGTTTAAGAGTACCGACTGGATATCGTTCAATTGCAGCGGTAACTGGCTGATGAGTACATTAATTCACTGACAGCCATTCATGATGGCCGGGGCCGATTCCGGTCGGATGCCAGTGTCACCGGACTTCGCAGCAAAGGGCTAGCTGGATATCGACTGCCCGGTAGCGATAACGAAAGCGTGCAAGCCCTCCAGCCGGCGTTTTTGTCCTCAACAAGCCCTACGATCATTCGCCAAGACAACGGGCCTTGCGCTCAATCCGATGTTATGACATAAAATGTGCCATTATCTTAAAGGACGGCGCCCATGCAGATTTTACGCACACCGGACTCGTGCTTTGCCGATTTACAAGACTACCCGTTCGCACCCCATTACACCGACATAAACACCCACGATGGTTCGGAGCTTCGGATTCACCACATCGACGAGGGACCGGAAGACGGTCCGGTGGTGCTGTGCATACACGGGCAGCCTGTCTGGAGTTACCTCTACCGCAAGATGGTGCCCTACCTGACGGCAGCAGGACTGAGGGTTATCGCCCCGGACCTCGTCGGCTATGGCAAGTCCGACAAGCCCGCCTCCCGCGGCGACTACAGCTATGAACGTCAAGTCGAGTGGATGGGCCAGTGGCTTGAGAAGAATGATTTCACCGACATCACTTTTTTCGGCCAGGACTGGGGCGGCCTGATAGGCCTGCGCCTGGTGGCCGCCCACGATTCGCGATTTGCCCGGGTTGTCATCTCCAACACCGGACTCCCCTACGCGCCCAACGTGCCCGAGGAGGTGGTCGCGGCGGTTGAGGAGTACCGATATTCTGCCCCGACACCGACACTGTTCAGTATGCAGCGGGACATGCGCGCGGCGAGCGCAGGTAGCGGCGGTGCCGTGCCCGCCCTGGGGTTTGCGGTGTGGCAGAAGTTCTGCTGGGAAACCGAATACCTGCCGATCGGCCTGATGTTGAGCATGATGACAGAGCCCCAACCGGGCCCCCTAAAGGCGCTGCGGGCACTGCTGCACAAACTCGGAGTTCGCTCACCGCTGCCGTCAGCGCTGGCAAAGGCCTATGACGCGCCCTTCCCCGGACCCGAATACACCATGGGACCCCGGGCTATGCCCAGTCAGGTGCCTACGCTGCCGACATCCCCGTCACTGGAACAGCAGCGGCAGGCCTGGGATTTCTTCAAATCCTTTGAAAAACCGCTCATATGTGCCTTTACCAATAACGATCCGGTGACAGCGGGGGGCGAAAAAGCCTTTATCGGGCGTGTGCCCGGTACCGCCAATCAACCCCACACCACCATCCAGGGGGGCGGACATTTTGTGCAGGAGACCCGCCCGAAAGAAGTCTCCGAGGTGATCATCCGAGCGGTCGGGGCGGGAAGTTAGCGACCCCTTCGTGGCGTAAACCACCGGCCGCAGCTCCGGCTAAGCCTGATACAGATCGTCGAGGATGCGTCTTGGCCGGGCGTCACTCCTGCCAGGATCGGATCAATTCATCGTAGGCAATGGTTTGCGCCGCCGGTCGCTCATTGGCGAGCCGGGCCACGGGCGCACCCGGGGCATCAATCCAGACCTGGGGGTCTTGCTCCTCGTTCAGCTTGGGCCCCAGATCGCCCTGTATTCGCGATCGCTGTATGCGAGCCATGACTTTTTCCTGCTGGGCACAGAGGGCATCGAGGGCCTCCTGGGGCGTTTTCTCACCGGACATGGCATCGCCAATGTTCTGCCACCAGAGCTGGGCCATTTTCGGGTAATCGGGGATGTTCGTGCCCGTGGGAGACCAGGCCGTGCGGGCGGGAGAGCGATAGAATTCCACCAGGCCACCCAATTTATCTGCCCGGTCTGTGAAATGCTGGCTGTCGATGGTGGACTGGCGCACGAAGGTCAGGCCGATGTCGGATTTTTTCAGATCAACGGTTTTTGAGGTCACGAACTGGGCATAAAGCCAGGCCGCCTGGGCCCGATCGACAGGGGTCGACTTCATTAACGTCCAGGCGCCGACGTCCTGGTAACCGACCTTGGTGCCCTCACTCCAGTAGGCACCATGGGGCGACGGCGCCATACGCCACTTGGGGGTGCCGTCCTCGTTCATCACCGGCAGGCCGGGCTGCACCATATCGGCGGTGAAGGCGGTGTACCAGAAAATCTGCTGGGCAATATGGCCCTGGGCCGGGACCGGCCCCGCTTCACCAAAGACCATGCCCGCGGCCTCCGGCGGGGCATACTTTTGCAGCCATTCGATGGCTTTGGTCACCGCGTAAACCGCGGCCGCGTCGTTGGTGGCGCCGCCACGCGCCACACAGGACCCGACCGGGCGCGAATTATCATCGACCCGCACTCCCCATTCATCCACCGGCAGGCCGTTGGGCTCGCCCTTGTCCCCCATGCCGGCCATAGACATCCAGGCGTCGGTATAACGCCAGCCCAGGGACGGGTCTTTCTTACCGTAATCCATGTTGCCAAACACCCGGGCCGGGCCACCCAGGTAGCTCATATCCCTACCCGTGAAGAATGCCGCAATGTCCTCATAGGCCGTCCAGTTCACCGGCACACCCAGGTCATAACCGTATTCGGCTTTGAAGTCTTCCTTGGTCTTGGGGTCGCTGAACCAGTCAGCGCGAAACCAGTACAGGTTGGCGAACTGCTGATCGGGCAACTGGTACAGCTTGCCGTCCGGGGCGGTGGTGAAACTGTTGCCGATGAAATCCTCAAGGTCCAGGGTCGGGCTGGTCACGGCAGCACCCTCACCCATCATGAAATCGGTCAGATTTCTGACCTGCTGATAGCGCCAGTGGGTGCCAATCAAATCGGAATCATTCACATAAGCATCGTAGATGTTCTGCCCGGACTGCATCTGCAGCTGCAGCTTTTCCACCACATCACCTTCGCCAATCAGGTCGTGGGTGACCTTGATGCCGGTGATGCGGGTGAAGGCCGGTGCCAGGACCTTGGCTTCGTATTCGTGGGTGGTCAAGGTCTCGGATGCCACTTTGAT